>NZ_JAUBPW010000063.1:0-42981 GCF_036700965.1 Microcoleus sp. Pol8_D6
CGGGACAATTCGGCATAGTTCACAAAAAACTTATCAAGGCTACTATCTTACCATCATTACTTCTTGGCCACTACCCAATATGCAGTAGATAGACATCGCCTTTGGCAAAATTTTATACTCGATTCAAAAGGGGAATTCTTACCTTGAGAATGTTGATTGCCTCATTGAACCAACAGAGGTAAATACCAATCATTGGCTGTGGTTTTTTGGTAACTGTGCTGTCGGTATTGCTTGATACAATATCCTATTTGGTCAAGATTCAGAGATGGTAGTTTTCTCAGATACCAGCAGGGGCGCTATCGCGCGAATCACCGTTGTGAACGCGCGAATGAGGGGATAAACCCTGTTTTTCAAGCGATATCCCTAGCCCTCAGTTGCCGTATGTTCCTGAAAAAACCTGGTTGAGGCGCCCACTGTTTGAAAAAATAGGTTTCCCAATCGTGCTACAGAACATAGAGTTTCACCGATATAAATTTAATTAGCTGCCTGAGTTTTAAATTTGTTAATAAAAGGCGATCACATGAAAAAGTTCCCAAAAGAGACTGCCACTTCGGGGCAAAGTATATGTAGCGTCCTTGACCAAGTTCTGTATAAGTAATTACCGTAAAAAAAATCCTACGCAAATTATCAAATTATCCTAGAAAGATCAAAGGAATACTCAAGGTTGAGCCGCCTATATCGTGCAAACCTTGACTCCTAAGCAGTAGCAGCAACTTCGTGGTATTTATCAAACGATTTCGCGTACAAAAAATTTCATGTTATGAAAAGATCATTTTTCCTAAGTTTGCAATTCCAGATGAAAATCGGTGTGCTGTTGGGGCCCTGCCGCCGATGATTGTAGCGATATGTTGGCCAGTTTTCAAGCAGCTAAAATTATGAGATCGCCAGCAAAACCCAACCTAGAATTAAAACCAGATGCCTTAACGAAAAGCATCTTCCGGTGGGAAGATATGAACGGTCGATTATTGCACAGCATCAGTCAAGAACTCAGTACAATCAGCATCAATATCAATGCCAGCAAACACTTGTCGCTGCTAGTTGGCATCAACCGCAGCTATAGCCACATATACCTTGCCAAATCTTAAAATTTATCAGGGTACATTATCGCCCGCGGCATGGCACGCCGCCCGGATGATGGGGGGAGAGATTGATCTGGAGAGTGAGTTGGGCAAAAAGTCAATTTTTACTGTAGAATTGCCTGCGATTGTCGCTGAAAAAGCAGCTAGTTAAAAAGAATTTGCCAACCAATAGTTGCTAGGGCTAAATCTGCGATCGCGTGGCTGATATAACTCGACCAAAGTGAACGGTAAGTCACATAAGAGTGCGACCAAATTATCCCGGCGGCGAAGACAGCTAATGAACCTAATAGCACAGCCTGCCAGTCGCTGTAAGCTGCTATTACAAAAATGTGGTGGAGGGTGAAAAATAGCGAACTCAGAAATATTGCTTTTGTGCCCGGTATGAGAATCTGGCACTTGTTGCAGACAAACCACCGCCAAGTAAATTCTTCAATCAGCGAGTTAAGTAGCACAAAATATGCTTCTACAATCAAGTAAATAGTAGGGCTGCTAATACCTAATTGGTACGATTTTTCTTTAGCAACTACAGGATCGATCGACTGCTGACCGAAAAGGCTATAGATACCCAGAATTACCGCAAACATGAATATTCCCCAAATAGATCCAGCCAGCAATTCTTGGCACTTGGGTAGGGATAAACTGAGCTTTTCGCGATCGACAAAAACAGACCAGGCGATCGGAAAAACCAACAACCAAACTTGACAAAAGACTGACAGTGTTTGTCCCCAGCTTCCAGGGGCAATATACAAGGCTGCTATGATACCGATACTAGCGGCAGGGACAAGCAGTGTTAAAGCCAATAGTGCTGAGTTGCGATCGCCCATGTCCAACATTTTTTACGCTTCATTACAAAATTGGATTAATACCAAAGGTAAAAAATTGCGACGGCGGAGAGATTATACCATTTTCAAGAAACAATGCAACTGTATGCCCAAATTCCCAACCCTTATGCAGTTAGTCATTCTCAAGTTTTTAATATAAAATCTAGAAGGGTATGAGTTTTGTGCCGTTTATAAAAGTGGCGCTTATTTGTTGCAAATAAAAATATGCATTTGCACAAAATTGAAGACTCCGCCGCGAAATCTGTTCCGGTTGTAACAAAATCTTTATTCAAGGACAATTTGAGAATCTATTTGCATTTGTGGCTCTAAATACCATAATATAATCTAATCCCTAGTAGCTGTGTATTTTGGCTGAATGACGATCGCAATTGATTTTGGAACTAGCAACACCGTCGTCGCTCGCTGGAATCAAGTCCTCCAGCAGCCCGAAACTTTGAAATTACCGGGATTGTCGGCAATCTCGGCTCAAAATCCGCCCCTAATTCCCAGTTTACTCTACGTTGAGGACGCTGCTCAAAGTAAAGTCATACTCGGTCAGCAAGTCCGCGACAAAGGCCTGGATTTGAGTGGAGATTCTCGGTTTTTTCGCAATTTTAAGCGGGGAATTGGCACTTCAGTTCAGGGTTTTGTGCCGGAACTTGACGAGCAACTTATTACTTTTGAACAAGTAGGTGAGTGGTATTTGAGCCAAATTGTAAACTCAATTCGCGAACTGCCTTTGCCGATCGACTCTTTGATTTTTACTGTGCCGGTAGATAGTTTTGAAGCTTACCGCCATTGGTTGGGCAAAGTGTCACAATCTCTGCAAGTAGAACAGGTGCGAATGTTGGACGAACCGACGGCGGCTGCTTTAGGTTACGGTTTAGCCGATCGCGAAAATCTGTTAGTCATTGATTTCGGGGGTGGCACTCTAGACCTTTCTTTAGTGCGTTTGGACGCTTCCGCCGACAAAAAGCCCCTCGGTTTTATTCTTAAGTGGGGCGAAAAGTTATTAGCTGAATCTTCAGCGCAAAAAACAAAAGTTGCCCGGGTTTTGGCTAAAGCCGGACAAAATTTAGGCGGTTCTGATATTGATAATTGGCTAGTTGATTATTTTGTTCAAACAAAAGGGCTGGCAAAATCTCCGATTACAACGAGATTAGCAGAACGGTTAAAGATTCAGTTGTCTTTAGTAAATCAGGCTGTTGAGGTTTATTTTGATGACGAAAATTTTGAGAGTTACGAATTAGAATTAGGCAGAAATCGTTTTGAATCTATCCTCGCGGAACATCAGTTTTTTGATAAACTAGACGACTGCATGAATCAAGTATTGCAGCAAGCGCGACGCCAAGGCTTAGAAATTGGCGATATCGATGCAGTTTTGCTAGTTGGCGGTACTGTACAAATTCCCGCTGTCGGGCGTTGGGTGCAGCAATATTTCGATCCAGCAAAAATTCGCTGTGACAAACCCTTTGAGGCGATCGCCCAAGGTGCTCTGCAACTGAGTCAAGGGCTAGAAATCAAAGATTTTCTCTATCACAGTTACGGAATTCGCTATTGGAACCGCCGCGACAATTGCCACAGTTGGCACAGTTTAATCAAATCCGGCCAGTCTTATCCGATGAGCGAACCGGTAGAATTAGTCTTGGGAGCTTCTTTAGAAAGTCAGCCAAGTATAGAATTAATTATCGGCGAATTGGGAGCGGAAACTGGCGGCACGGAGATATATTTTGACGGCGACAGGCTAATTACTCGCCAACTCGCGGGCCAAACATCGGTACAGCCCTTAAATGATAAAGAAGGAGCCCGCAGCATCGCGCAATTGACGCCGCCTGGGTATCCGGGGAGCGATCGCATAAAAGTTTTGTTCCGCGTTGACGAACAGCGCTTTTTGCGAATTACCGTGGAAGATTTGCTGACAAATCAAACATTGTTAGAGGATAAAACCGTGGTGCAGCTAAGTTAAGGATAGACTTTACAGGTAAGGTGCGCTTCGGCGCACCCTACGGATTGTCTTCAAAACAAATTGATTGTTAAAAGCAGATGAACTACAAACTAGAATGTCCACTCTCTCCAGAACTAGACAAGTATCGCGACCGAATCGAAGCTACCATTAAACCTTATATCGAAATTCAAACCCAGAATAATGATGACGTTAATTGGTGGCAGAGTAAATTTGGGGGATTGCCTTATTTACCTAAAGGCTTTGAATATCCCAAAACTTGTGACGGTAAATATTTATTTTTGCTAGCGCAACTCAACTTTGATGAAATACCGCCTTTAGATGGTTTTCCCCATCGGGGTATCTTACAGTTCTATATAGCTGACGATGACCTATATGGTTTAAATTTGGACAATTCTGCCAATGCAGATAATCATACAATCGAAGACCAATTCAAAATAATCTATTTTCCTCAGCCCGACTTCCAAATTGAAAAAATCATTACCAATTATGATTTTTTGCCGAAACCTGAAGCTTTTCCTGTTGATGGCTGTTGCAGCTTGCAATTTACTAAAAAATATGCGCCGATTAGTACCAGTGACTACAAATTTACCGAACTTTTAGGCGAGGAATTTAATGAGTTATTTACGAACCCTGAAATTGAGGATGAATACCTACAAATATCGCCTTCCTTTGGTCATAAAATAGGTGGTTATCCGGATTTTACACAAGCCGATGTCAGAGAATATGCTACTAACGGCGAGGGAGAAATCATGCCAAAAATTCTTTTATTACAAATGGATATTGACAGCAATGATACAGTAAATATTATGTGGGGAGACACTGGTATAGGTAATTTTTTTATTGATGAAACAGCCCTCAAAAAATTAGATTTTAGTAAGGTGTTATACAATTGGGATTGTTATTAAAAGCAGCAGTTAATCAAGCACGCCTAAGCAAACAAGGACTTATGCACTCCGAATAAAGAAACCGGGTTTTTTACCGAATCTGCGGGCTGTAACCTCTGTATTTCGCAAAAAAAACCGGTTTCTGACCACCGGTGCATAAGTTCTAATAATGTTCGACTATGCCCGATGCCCGATGCCCAATTCCCAATGCGCTAAACCTGAGATTTGTGCACCACCACCGGCGTCCCCACCGAGGCCCATTCAAATAGCCATTTAGCGTGATTGACAGCTACATTTGTGCAGCCGTGAGTAACGGGATTGCCAAACAAATTGTGCCAGTAAGCGCCGTGAATTGCCATGCCTCCGTCGTAATACATTGTATAGGGAACGTCGGGCACGTCGTAGTCCGGCCCAGTCATTCTAGTAACGCGGTGTTTGGTTTCAACGGCAAAGGTTCCCGTGCGGGTGGGAGTCGATGATTTGCCGCTGGAAATAATCACCGCGTAAACGGGTGTATTTCCTTCCCAAGCTATTAACCTTTGTCTTGACAAATCTATTTCAATCCACCGTTCGCTGGATTGCTGCAACAACATAATTTTATTGGCAATTATGTTGTGCTGTTCGCTGGCAAATGCGGTCATTGAACCACCGCAGAATGTAGCAAAAGTGAGGGCGCAGCCGGCAAAGAAAGTTCCCGCGCGACGGAAGTAAGTTGAGTTGATAATGCTGTTCATTTCTCACACCTCGTACTATTTTAGATTTTAGATTTTAGATTTTAGACTTTAGATTGGCTTGTCCTATTTTAGATTTTAGATTTGAAATGTTGGATTTGGAAACTGGACTTAACAAGTTGTTAAGTTTTGGGCGAGAGTTTGGGCAATTTGGACGATCGCTCGCCAATCGCGATTTTCCACTAAGTGTTTAGGAAATAAGTCTCCGGCTAAACCCACGGCGATCGCCCCGGCGTCTATAAATACTTTCGCATTTTCCAGCGTCACCCCGCCAGTGGGAATTAAAGGAATATTTCCCAGGGGGCCTTGCAGGCTTTTCAGGTAGGTGGCGCCTCCCAAAGCGGATATCGGAAACACTTTAACGCAGGTAGCGCCTGCTTGCCATGCGGTTAGAATTTCCGTGGGAGAAAAAGCACCAGGGACGATCGGCACTCCGGCATCAACTGCTGTTTTAATCATAGTTAAATCGGTGTGCGGCGTAAATAGAAATTGAGCGCCGCAGTCTATTGCTTGTTGCAACTCTTCTAAGTTTAATAAAGTGCCGGTGCCAATACTAAAAGTAGGGAATTCAGACCGGAGTTCCGCAATTAATTCAGCGACTTTGTGGGTATTCCAAGTAATTTCAATAAACTGGATTCCGCCTGCTGCTACCGCTGATGCCATCTGCCAAGCAAGTTGCTTTTCTGAGGAACGGATGACTGCGATCGCCCGATGTTTTTTTAGTAGTGTCAACCAAGATTGATGATTCATGCTAACTGATTTTGCCCCCAGATAATTCAATACAGTTCATATCGGAAGACCGAGCGGTTGAAACCGCGTATATACAAGCAAAACCCACCTCCGTGGGTTTCCGAGGGGGCGGTTAAAATTGCGTTATTTTCTTTACACCACAGGCGAGTGGACTGCGTTTGACTCGCTAGCTAGAGTAAGTAAAGCCTCAGCATCGCTCGGTTGTGCATCCATATTACCGCCATTTGGATAACCTCGCTCTACCCGTTGTAATGAGCAACAACTTTAGTCACTTTTCCGGTTGAACTGACTTCCATAAACTCACCTGCCTTCGTGCCTTTTTGGTTGATGTAGTAAAGGACAACACTGGAAAGTCCCCACATCATATCAAGCAACTCAAACTTGAGGTCAGGATAAACTTCCAGCCCCTTTTTGAAGTAGTTTCGTAGCGCTTCTTTGCCTGTCACTGTCCCAGATGGTTCGTTTAGCAGTTGCGCTGCGACAGGCGATATCAGAATTACATCTTCTGCGTAATGGGACATGATTCGATCGAGGTTATGAGTATTCCAAGCTTCAACCCAATCAAGTGCAAGTTCACGCGCTCTATCTTCAGTGACGATCATGGTTTGCTACTCCAATGCTTTTTTTGGCTGCTTCCTGTGTGCCCACAAAAAAATCGGGGCGATTCCAGACAATCCCAGAATCACCCCAATTATCGATTTCAAATTTTAGATTAAATCTAAAATCCCAAATCTAAATTGTAAAATCGATTAGGCGATCGTCGCCATTTTCACATCGCTATTAGCTAACAAATTTTGCAATTCATCCGCATCCACCGTTTCCTTTTCAACTAGCATATCTGCCAAAGCATTAAGGACGTGGCGGTTGCCGACGAGTACATCTTTAGCGCGACGGTAAGCTTGCTCTACCAACAAACGCACTTCATCGTCGATCGTCGCTGCGGTTTCTTCAGAGAAATCGCGTTCAGCCATGATATCGCGACCCATGAACATATTGCCTTGTTGGCGACCCAGAGCTACAGGGCCTAGCCGATCGCTCATTCCGAAGCGAGTCACCATTTGGCGTGCTACTCTTGCCACTTGCTGCAAGTCGTTCGACGCACCGGTTGTTACTTCTTCTTCGCCGAAGACAATTTCTTCAGCAATGCGGCCGCCCAAAGCTACGGCCATTTGATTTTGCAAGTAAGACCGAGAATACAAGCCAGAATCCATCCGATCTTCGCTTGGTGTGAACCAAGTCAAACCGCCAGCGCGGCCGCGGGGGATAATGCTAATTTTCTGCACGGGGTCATAATCGGGCATCAGCGCACCGACTAAAGCGTGACCTGCTTCGTGGTAAGCTACCAAAGTTTTGCGCTTTTCGCTCATCACGCGGTCTTTCTTTTCCGGGCCTGCGAGCACGCGGTCGATGGCATCGTTGACTTCATCCATCGAGACTTCGGTCAAGTTGCGGCGGGCGGCTAAAATTGCTGCTTCGTTGAGTAGGTTGGACAAATCCGCACCGGTGAAACCGGGTGTCCGGCGGGCGATTTTTTCCAAGTCCACGTCTTTCGACAAAGTTTTGCCGCGGGCGTGAACGTTGAGAATTTCTAGGCGGCCTCCGAAGTCGGGGCGATCGACCACAACTTGGCGATCGAAGCGACCCGGACGCAGCAGCGCCGCATCGAGCACATCGGGGCGGTTGGTGGCAGCAATCAAAATGATGCCAGTATTACCCTCAAAGCCGTCCATTTCGGTCAGCAACTGGTTCAGGGTTTGTTCCCGTTCGTCGTTACCACCGCCCAAACCAGCGCCACGCTGGCGGCCTACCGCGTCAATTTCATCGATAAATACGATACAAGGAGCGTTAGATTTAGCTTGTTCAAACAAGTCGCGGACGCGGGAAGCACCGACACCCACGAACATTTCCACAAATTCTGAACCGGAAATCGAGAAGAAGGGAACGCCTGCTTCTCCAGCCACTGCTTTTGCCAGCAGGGTTTTGCCAGTTCCGGGAGGGCCGACCAGCAGCACGCCTTTGGGGATTTTTGCTCCGACTGCGGTGAAGCGGTCTGCATTTTTCAGGAAGTCCACGACTTCTGCTAGCTCTAGCTTGGCTTGTTCGATGCCTGCCACGTCGCCGAAAGTCACCTGAGTTTGTGGCTCCATTTGGACTCTAGCTTTGGATTTGCCGAAGTTCATGGCTTGGTTGCCGGGCCCGTTTTGGGCGCGCCGCACCAGGAAAAACAGTCCGACCAAAAGCAGAATCGGGAAGAACAGGCTGCTGAGGGCTTTTACCCAGAAGCCTTCGTCGCTTTGGGGCAGAACTGAAATATCTACGTTATTTTTGGTCAGGATGTTGATCAGTTCGGGGTCGTTCGGCAGGTTAACGAGTACCTTGTTGCCGTCCTGGGCTGTGACCAGGGCTTTGCTGCGATCGGAACTGATATTTATTTTGTCTACTCTCTTGCCTTCGACTTCCTGAATGAATTGACTATACTTCCAGACTTCCCGGCTTGGGGGCTGTTTGTCAAAAAAAGCCGTTGCTAAGGCAATGACTACAATAGCCAGCAGTGCGTACAGGCCAGCGTTTCTCCACCGTTTATTCACCGAGGTCGATCCTCCTAATTTTTAGTCCCTGTGATTTGGGAATTTTTATTTATGTTCATCAATCTTAACGTAATTGTAACTTGTTTTTGTGTGGTGAGGAATCCCGGCCATGCTGCGGCGGTCTGAGGTCGCGGGAACGGAACTGCCCTGGGCTTCGTCGGGAGATGCGGGTGCTGTCCTAATTTTTGCGTTTCCTCATACACTATAAGACAGAATTTGTCAAGATTTTCAAAAGTGGTGGCGATCGCGTTAATCCCTTTTTCGGTTAAATAGCCATGCAGAAACCGGGTTTGTTGACGGAAATACTGCACTTGAGTCTTTAATTGGAGTGAAAAATCCGGTTTCTTTGGTAGTGACGCGTAAGTTCTCTTAAACTCTTAAGTAAGGTAAAGTAGGACTGACCCAGAAACCAAGTGCGTTTACCAAAAATCGTCATTTACCTCAATAGTCTGAGCTCAAAAACCAGCTTTCTTTCGTAACTAAATTTGACTTCAAGGTTTTTTTGAGAAAACGCATTCCCAGATTAATAGCACAATGAATTAAGGAGAACATTCGATCATGACTTCAGAAATCAATCAAATTATTCCCGCAGAAATTAAGTACGATCAATTTTATCAGGCTATTAAACAAATAGCGAAAGAAGAAGATATCCAAACCATTTTAGAAATAGGGTCATCTTCCGGCGAGGGAAGTACAGAAGCATTTGTCACAGGAATTAGAGAAAATCCCCATCATCCTCAACTTTTTTGCATGGAAATTTCCCAGGCAAGATTTACCGCATTACAAAACAGATATGCTAAGGACGGCTTTGTAAAATGTTATAATGTCTCGTCAGTAGGAATTAATAAATTTGCTCGAGAAAAAGAAGTTATTGATTTTTATAATTCTTACCAAACTGCACTGAACCAATACCCCCTAGAACGAGTTTTAGAGTGGCTCCGACAAGACCTAAAATATCTCCAAGATTCTAGAGTGTCTCAGGCAGGAATTAAGCAAATAAAATCAGAAAATAAAATCATTTTTTTTGATGTTGTCTTAATAGATGGTTCGGAATTTACCGGGGAAGCTGAATTAGATGAAGTCTATGGGGCTAAATTTATATTGCTAGATGATATTCATACCTTTAAAAACCATAAAAATTACCATAGACTTCTCAAAGATCCTAATTATAAACTCTTATTGCATAATCTTCATCTGCGAAATGGTTATGCCATTTTCCAGCAAGAAAAATTTGCTTTTAATGAAGAACAAATCGAACAACGGCTTGTACAAAGATTAGTTCGTCAAGGGATGACTGTTTTCGATATTGGAGCAAATATTGGTAACTATTCTCTTTTGTTTAGTAATTTAGTCGGACGTGAAGGAAAAGTATATTCATTTGAGCCGACTTCAACTACTTTTAATACACTTAAAGGACGAACAGAAAATAATCAGAATATTTTCGTGTTTCAGAATGCAGTATTTTCCGAGAATAAACTGATTCAATTTAATGAATTTCCTGATGAGTTTTCGGTTTGGAACAGCATCGGCAGACCGCAGATGAAAAATCCCGAAAATCCCCAGGAATATGTACCTATTGTAAAAAGCGAAACCGTTAGCGCGATTACAGTTGATTCATTTTGTCAAAAACATAATATTGAGAAAATTGATTACTTAAAAATCGATGTAGAAGGAGCTGAAAGTGATGTTCTTAATGGTTGCCTGAATCTTTTAGCAAGAAAAGCAATTGAGTTTATTCAGTTTGAAATATCTCAAAAAATGTTAGAGGGAATGCAGCACACCGCCAAAGAAACTTTTGATTTACTCATGGCTAATGGTTATGAGTGTCATTGTATAGAAAAAACGGGTGCGATTGGTGGAGCAGTTGTCAACTCTAAGGCTTTCTATGAAAATTATATTGCGTTTCCATCACTTCCCCTTCATTTCTTTACCATCGTTCTCAATGGTGAACCGTTCATCCGTTATCATATTGATGTCTTGAAAAAATTACCCTTTCGATGGCACTGGCATATTGTCGAGGGGGTGGCAGATTTAAAACATGATACGGCTTGGAGTGTCAATCTGGGCGGTAACATTTCTGATGATGTTCATCGCGACGGACGCAGCCTGGATGGGACTACCGAATATTTAGATGAACTGGCTCGTCTTTATCCCCAAAATATTAGTATTTATCGTAAGCCAGAAGGCGAATTTTGGGAAGGGAAACGAGAAATGATAAATGCTCCTCTTTCCCGGATTTCTGAAGAGTGTTTATTGTGGCAAATTGATGTAGATGAGCTCTGGACTTTTGAGCAGATTTGCCAAACTCGACAGATGTTTATTGAACATCCTGAAAAAACAGCGGCTTTTTATTGGTGTTGGTATTTTGTTGGGGAAAATTTAGTTATTAGCACTCGTAATTGTTATGCAAATAATCCTCAATATGAATGGCTACGCACTTGGCGTTTTAAACCAGGTATGGTATGGGCAACCCATGAACCGCCCAGATTAGCGGAACCCTTACCTAACGGTAAATGGCGTGATGTCGCGTTTGTTAATCCTTTTCGACATCAAGAAACCGAAAAAGAGGGGTTGGTTTTCCAACATTTTGCCTACGTTACCCCGAATCAATTGCGCTTTAAAGAGCAATATTATGGTTATAAAAATGCGACTTCCCAATGGTTGAATCTGCAACAACAGACTCAATTTCCTGTGTTATTGCGTCAATACTTTGATTGGGTTAATGATGAGAGTCAAGTCAATAGCGCGATTGCTTGTGGATTAGAACCCCTTGCACAACGAGATATTAATACAAAAAGGTGGCAATTTAAAACAACGGTGTCTCCTTTACCTGCACTTGCTGTTAAACCGAGTCAAAAATCTCCGACAATTCTCATTGATGGTGTATTTTTTCAACATAATAATACAGGCATTGCTCGCGTTTGGAAATCCCTGTGGCAAGAATGGGCTAATACGAACTTTGCTCAAAATATTATCATTTTAGATCGAAACGGAACTGCCCCAAAAATTCCCGGTATCCGTTATCGAACTATTCCCCTTTACGATTATGGTGATACCGATCGCGATCGCGCGATGCTCCAACAAATCTGCGATGAAGAAAAAGCCGATTTATTTATTTCTACTTACTACACGACACCAATTTCAACGCCATCGGTATTCATGGCTTATGACATGATCCCAGAGTTGATGGGACAAAATATTGGTCATCCCGAGTGGAGAGAAAAGCATAACGGTATCCGCCATGCCTGGGCTTACATCACCATTTCCGAAAATACAGCCCGCGATTTAGTTAAGGTTTTTCCTCATATTCCTTCAAGTTCTGTCGCTGTAGCGCACTGTGGCATTGATGCCAATTTTTCGCCAGCCGATAGAGAAGAAATTTCAGGCTTTAAGTCAAAATACAGCATTACCAAGCCCTATTTTCTTTTGGTAGGCGAAAGGGTAGGCTGGCATGGTTACAAGAACGGGATATTATTCTTCAAAGCCTTTTCTCAACTTGCCAACAAGTTTGACTTTGATATAGTCTGTGCAGGTGGCAAACCTATATTAGAACCAGAGCTGGAATTGTACTGTTCTGGGAATACTGTCCACACGCTGCAACTAAGCGACAGCGAACTGAGAGCTGCTTATTCTGGTGCTTCCGTGTTAGTTTATCCGTCGAAATATGAAGGCTTTGGGTTGCCAGTCCTTGAGGCAATGGCTTGCGGTTGTCCAGTCATCACCTCTCCAAACGGTTCGATTCCAGAAGTAGCAGGACAAGCAGCGGTTTATGTAAACGGGGATGATGTTATTGGGCTTGTCAATGCTTTGCGGGAAATACAGAAGCCAAATATCCGCAACTCATTAATTGCGGCGGGGTTAGAGCAAGCTAATAAGTTTTCTTGGTCGAAAATGGCTGCCACTGTTAGCTCACTTTTGCTTCAAGTAGCTGAGCGCGCACATTCGGAGAATGCTTCCGTTCAACAGCCAACTGATCCAGGCTTGCAGGGGGAATTCGGGAATGCTGAGAACTCCCAGCCTGTCCCCTCCGCTTTTAAAGTATCTGCGATCGTTTCTACTTACAATTCCGAAAAATTTATCCGCGGCTGCTTGCAGGACTTGGTAGAGCAAATGCTGTACAAACAAGGTCAACTCGAAATCATAGTAATTGACAGCGGTTCCCAAGAAAATGAACAGTCTGTTGTGCGGGAATTTCAAGCGAAATATCCGAATATTGTGTACGATCGCACTTCGGATCGCGAGACATTATATGCAGCCTGGAATCGAGGCATTAAGATGTCGCACGGAGCTTACATAACTAATGCTAACACCGATGACAGACACCGCCCCGATGCCCTAGAAATCATGGCGAAATACTTGGACGAAAACTCCACAGTAAGTCTGGTGTATGCTGACCAATTAATTACCAACACAGCTAACGATACTTTTGCCACAACCCAAGCCGAAAAGCGCTGGAATTGGCCAGCATTTGACTACAGCGAACTCGAACGGCGCTGCATTATTGGCCCCCAGCCGATGTGGAAAAAATCGCTGCACGAAAAATACGGCTATTTCCGAACAGAATTTACTGCTGCTGGCGATTACGAATTTTGGCTGCGGATTGGCAAAAGCGAAAATATTGTGCACTTGCCAGAAATTCTCGGCTTGTACTGCGAAAATCCACAAGGTTTGGAACATTCATCGCCAATATCGCAGCAAGAAACTCGGCAAATATGGGATGAATATGGGATCGCCCGCCGAGGTGTAAAACCAGCCACTACATTACCTGTTTCAATCTCTCCATCACAGCTAAATGCCATGCCCTACCGCACCTCCGCAGAAACACTCGTCAGCGTAATCATTCCCTGCTACAACCACGCAACTTTACTCAGAGAAGCTGTTGAAAGTGTTGTCAGTCAAACTTATTCAAACTGGGAGTGCATAATTGTCAATGATGGCAGCACGGATGATACCAGCAACTTCGGAAAATATTTAATTAAACTGTATCCTCAAAAATCGCTTCGCCTCATAGATAAACCCAACACCGGGCCGGCTGATTCGAGAAATCTTGGCGTTGAGCAGTCGTCAGGAAAGTTTATTTTATTCCTAGATGCTGATGATAAACTTCATCCCAAATTTCTAGAGGAGTGCGTCGAAATTTTATTAGCAAAACCGAATGTTGGTTTTGTCTATACAGATGTGCAGCACTTCGGATCCAACTGCGATTTAGTTGTTCACGGTGACTTTGATGCCAATCGGTTTTTGAGAGACAATCAAGCCCCCGCTACTTCCCTATTTAGAAGGGAGATTTACGAGCAAGTAGGCGGCTTGAAAAAAGTGATGAAGCTGGGATGCGAAGATTGGGAATTTTGGGTTTCTGCCTATGAAAAAGGGTGGTTAGGCGATCGATTACCTAAGCCTTATCTCTATTACAGGCAGCACGGCGACGGCTCTAGCAGAACCCAAAAAATGGCAGGCGATCGCCCAAAATTAGACTTAATGAGAGCCACAATTATTCACCTCCACTCTCAACTTTACAAACCCGAAGAAGTGCGTTGGTCACAGCAGATTTTGCAGCAACACGGCAATTTAATAGCTAATGAGTTAGTTGAATTTAGCAAACCCGAACAATTTTTAACTTTGCTGTCCCAATATGTGGGAGAGTATCAAAAAGACCAAGCTAATGAAGTAAACCTCGCTAACATCCGCCAATCCCGCCAGCAACTTGCCAATTATTGGCTGAATCTGCCCGCAGAACAACTGGCAAATGCCTATGGCGGTGATGCAGGTAAGGCGCATCAGCTACTGCTCAAAAGTAACATCAAAGATGAAGCGCTGACAGATGCCGAAAAGATTGTTATCGATCGCCTAACAGCACATCTTTCCCAGGGAATTAAAACTCCCAAAGATATTAACTACTTACTGGCAGCCGCCCTCTATCGTCGTGCAGATCAGTTACTGCTGAAGTATGAAAATGCAGCTATACCTAATTGGTTTGTCAACGACTATCTCAAATTTATGTTTGCTGCGCCTACTCTCTTTCAAGAAATAGGAGAGGCTGACAATTATTGCCAGTATGTCCAGGGATGGGTCAGTTATTTGCATAGCAATATCTTCAAGAACCCAAACTCACAAGTGTGGCAGGACATCGCTTGGTTTTTCACTCAAATTGCTAACTTTATTCCTCTGTACTTCAATAGTAGAAATCTCAAGGATATCTACACAAAGCGGGCAGATATTATTGAATATGCTGTGAAAAATCGTGGGGCTGCGATTGATTGCATTTTTCCGGCTCGATCTGCAAACAGGCAGAAAATTCGCCTCGGTGTCCTGACTAAACATTTTGGGGCGATGACGGAAACTTTCGCCACGTTACCCGCTTTTGAATATCTGAATCGAGAGCAATTTGAAATTATTTTATACGCTCTCAATCTCGACGGGAATAAACTAGAACAGTATTGTCAGAGTCGCGCTGACAGACTGGTTAAACTGTCTAATGACTTGCCAAGTCAAGTTCAGGCAATCCGCGCTGATGACTTAGATATTCTGCTGATTGCTACCAATATTACTGCGGTTACTCATCCGATTAGTTTACTAGCATTGCATCGATTGGCGCGGGTACAAACTACCTGTTTTAATTCTCCCGTTACCACAGGAATTCGACACATTGACTATTACATTGCTGGTAAGTTGATGGAACCTGTACCTGAAGGACAGGAGCATTATCGCGAGGAATTAGCAACTATTGACGGGCCTGGCTGCTGTTTTAGCTATACCCTCGAACCTTACACTCCTAACATTAATTTCACCAGAAATAGTATCGGCATTTCCGAGGAATCGGTTGTCTTTATTTCGAGTGCTAATTTGTATAAGCTACTGCCGGAGTTAAGGGAAACATGGGCAAAGATTATTGCTGCTGTTCCTAATTCGGTGCTGTTTTTAATGCCCTTCGGCCCTAGCTGGACTAATCATTATCCTGGGGGGGCTTTTGTAAATAATATGAAAGCCGTTTTTGCTAAGTATGGCATTGAGAGTAATCGTTTGCGGGTGTTGAAGAGTTTTCCTAACCGTGCGGATGTTAAAGAAGTTCTGAAGTTGGGGGATGTTTATTTGGATTCCTATCCCTATGCGGGGACTACTTCTCTTGTAGATCCGTTAGAGGTGGGACTTCCAACGGTGGTTAGGGATGGCGATACTTTGCGATCGAGAATGGGGGCGGCGGTGGTACGATCGCTCTCAATACCTGATTTAATTGCCAATAGCGAAGCATCTTACATTCAGCTAGCCGTTAGTCTCGGCACTAACCCGCAATTGCGTCAGCAAAAACGGCAGGAAATTCAGCAAAAAATGCAAGCTAATCCGGCTTGTTTTGACAGTGTGGCATACTCTGGGGCGATCGGCAAATTATTCCAAGAACTCTTTGGCAAATGGCAAACTAGCCACCTGGAAGCATCCCGCAGCTTACAGGATAGCATTCCCAAGCAGACAGATTTGGGCGAGATGCTCTCGAATGCCCTCAAGCTTTACCAACGAAACTCATCAAACATCTCAGCAATATCCGAACTGCGTCAAATCCGCAAACAAATCGCTGATTTTTGGCTGAACGTTCCCACGGAAAATCTCGAAACCGCCTACAAAAGTGCTTCAGGTAACAGCTATCAAATTCTGCTAAAGAGCGATTTCCAACGTCAACCGATGATGGAAAGCGAACAAATGTTTTTGCAGCAATTAACCCAGATTAGCAAAGGATTAGTCCATCCCAAAGCTGTCAACGCCTTGCTTGCCGCGATGCTGTATTTCCCGCCGGAAACTATGCGAATTCCCGACGCTCGAAACCGTTTGCCGCACTGGTTAATTGGGGATTACGAACAAGTTTTTGAGAGTGAAGCCGCCGTCAAGTATGATTCAACTTCTGACTTGCTCGCCCAATACATTCAATCCCCGCAATTTGTGAATCAACTGTTAGGATGCGTCAATCTTTACCGCATCGATCCGTCAGACGAATCGGTAGTTTTGGAACTCCGCCAAATCAGAAAACAAATGGCTGATTTTTGGCTGACTGTTCCTTCAGAGAAACTAGAAAATTTTTACCGAGGACAAGTTCGCAAGGGATATCAAGCAATTCTTAGCTGTGGCTTGCAAGCAGAATCGATGACTGAAGTCGAACAGCAGTTTTTGCACAAATTGACTGAAATGAGCAAAGGGTTGGTGCAGCCTCAAGCTATCAATGCTCTGCTGGGGGCGATGCTGTATTTTGTTCCTGGTAAAATGCGGGTTCCCGATGCTCGTACCCGCTTGCCGCAGTGGTTGCTTGAAGATTATGAAAAGGTGTTTGACAGCGCGTTTGCGACCACAGAACAAACAGTGGTCAAACAAGATTATATGCCGCAGTTTCTCAATGAATTAACTGCTGCCGTCAATCTCTATGAAATTGACCCTACGGCTGAATTGGTAATAGCAGATTTGCGACAAATTCGTAAGCAAATTGCCGATGTGTGGCTGAGCGTTTCCGGCGAACAAGTAGAAGTTTTGTACCGGAGCAATTTTGGCAAGGGTTACAAAGCACTCTTGGGCAGCGGGTTTATTAACGAGCCGCAGAATGAGAGCGAGCGCGCGTTTTTTAAGTCCTTGGTTGTTGAGTTGAGTAAAGGGTTTGGAACGCCTCAAGCTGTGAATAATTTGTTGGCGGCGATGCTGTATTGTCGCGCTGGACAGTTGCGGGTTCAGGATGCGAATACTTGTTTGCCTCCGTGGTTATTGGAGGATTACGAGCAGTTGGCTGGGGGTGCGGTTAAGGTGGCTGTTGGGTGATGAAAGGCGCAGGTTTTGAGATTTGGGATTAGTTGCTAATCTCAAATTTCAGGATGGAAACGAACCGCGAAGACGCTTATGACACGAAGGAAGAGAATAGAAGGAAAGAGAAAGATTGGAGAAATCATTTTCCCTAGCGGTAGTAATTCAATTTAACACAAGTTCTGGCTGCTGAGTCTCAAACAAGGGGCGAGTTACCTGACGCAGCAGCACTGTTTCTAAACTGCCTTCTACTACATTTTCTGCTTCTATTTCCAGCTCACCCCACAATAGCCGATCGCCTTGATTGGGCATTTTACCCAAATTGTGGATCACGAACCCGGCGATTGTTTGGTAAGCTTGGTTAGTCGGCAGATTTAACCCAAGTTTTTCGTTAACTGCTGTCACTTCCCATAGGCCAGAAATTAGTGCCGAATGAGCATCTTTTTGAACGAGAGTTGCCTCGGAAGGTAACAGCAGGGGTTGAGACTCTTTACTGGTAATCCAACCAGTCAGTAGCCGGACAGTACCGTTGAGAATTGCTAGCAGTGGCCACAGTAATTTTGAGCAGATTTCGAGGGCCGGCATCAGTAGCAAAGCGGTGCGTTCTGGGGCGTGGGTTGCTAATACTTTGGGGATGAGTTCTCCTAAGACTATTTCTACGTAAGTTACTAAGATAAAAGCTACGGGAACTGCGATCGAATGAGCAGTCAGCATAGCGGGAAAATGACCGATCGGCAATTTGTCAATCCACGGTTCGATCCAGTGTACAGTCGCTCCCTCACCCAACCAACCCAACAGCAAACTCCCTGCTGTTGTGCCAGTTTGAGTGACAGACAGGTAATGCGGTATGTTGTTCTGAGCTTGGTGGACGAGTTCGGCGGTTTTGGCGGTTGGGCGATCGTCCAAGTGGGTAAGTTGGCGGATTTGATGGCGATCGGCTGATACTAATGCTAGTTCTGACGCCACAAAAAAGGCGATTAAAAGTGTTAAGCCCACCAACATTGCTAATCTCAGCGTTGTTTGAGCGACTTCTATTTCCAGGCAAGTAAGGTTGTTCAAGATAGATATCTAATATGATAGAGGTTTTAGGTTAATTCTTTTATTTTAGCTTGGGATTCAGATAGGTTTATCCCCCGATATTTCGGATATCCCCACTACCCTTATTCGTAGGTGCGCCGAGGCACACCTTATCCGTAGAACTTGTGAACTCTTTCCTCTCTTCCTTCGCGCCCTTGGCGTCTTCGTGGTTCGTTTTAACTGAGATATTGCACGATTCTCAATTACTTGTTTAGGAACAGGCTTTTTGGCCTGTTCCACAAGAGATGATTTTTTTTGTGGAACAGGCCGAAAAGCCTGTTCTTGACAATGGTGCAAGATGTGAGTTAAACAAAGAATCTAATTCACAACACCGGAACTCATTGCTGTATCAACTCTCCCTTACTCCCCGGATCGAATTAATTTCCGTAAAAGTCTGCACCGGATCGGACTTCAACCCGCCTTGAATGTAATTCAACTTCACTTCTTCTAACAAATCCGACAGCAGCGACTGCAATTCCCCAAGAGTTTTCTCATCTTGCAATTCCCGTCGCAAACTTTGATTAAATTCTTGGCTGAAATTATCGAGAATTTTTCGACCTTTATCGTCTTCATAAGTAGTAGCTACCACATCAACAGCAGTTTGAGCCAAATAATTCGCTAGTTGTTCCGTCATCTCTGTCGGCAAAATGTTAATCGGAGAGAAAGTTTGCAGGATTTGATAGAAATCCGACTGTTTGATTGTTGTTTCCAAATTGTGGTGCAGCAATTCTTCCAAATCCGGTTGCACCTGTGGCAAAACTTTGTAAATTGTCAGATCCAAAATCCGCTTGGTAATTTGTTCGATCGTATTTTCCTGATTGACGTGAAGGTACGGCTGCTGCGCCAGCAACATCTGCGCCGCGTCGCCCTGTTTGATCGAACTTTTAGCTTGATTGATAAACCGCACCATCATGTATTCCGACATCGTATTGGCTAAATAAGCCACCGGTTCGTAGGTAACTTGAGCAACTACGCGATCGAGATTTACCAAACCCGACTTGTGCAGCCGCACCAATACCGGCAGAATCCGCCACCCCTGCCAAATCGGGATCACCAGAAACACTTCGTACCAGCGCCTCAGCACAAAATTAAACCAAGTTACCCCCGGTTTACGGCGGGTGTGGAACAGACTTTTAATCAAAAATTCCGCCCCGAAAAAACCGATAAACAACGCATCAATTCGCCAAAACTGGTCAGCACTTTTCAAATATTCGGGATTTGGCAAACTTGAATTAATGCCTTTAATCGGGTCATAAATTTTAACTAAACCCGGAAAATAGCTCTGATAAACAGGGCGCAACTGAAGATAACTGAAATGGAAAAGTACCAGCCAGAAATTAACCAGCGCTACTAAGGCGCTTAATTTAGCCCAATAAATTGCTTTTTGGGACAATGTTACATCGGTGTTGTTAACAGTTGTGTTGGAATCAGACATAAAAGTAATTTCCCGAATTTGGTAATCGATAAATCTATCTTGTGGCCGACGCTAAAAAACTCCTAACCTCTTAAAATCCCTGGGTAAACGCTAAATATAAGGAAACCAAACGTCGTGAACTTAAAAACAGTCATATCACTGCTAAAACAAACTTTTACTGAATGGCAAGAAGATAAAGCGCCAACCTTAGCCGCCGCCCTAGCCTATTACACAGTCTTCTCCCTCGCCCCGCTGCTAATTATCGTGATTGCGATCGCCGGTTTAGTCTTTGGTGCAGACGCAGCCCAAGGTCAAATCGTCGCCCAACTCCAAAGCTTAATCGGCAAAGATGGCGCCGAAACCGTCCAAGAACTAATCCTCAAAGCCTCCGAACCAAAGTCGGGAATGATTGCTACTTTAGTCGGTATCGCTACACTTTTGTGGGGGGCTTCCAATGTTTTTACTAATCTCAAAGAAGCCCTCAATACTATTTGGAATGTTTCACCGCCTCCCGGACGCGGGATCTGGGGATTTCTGCAAGATCGCGTATTGTCTTTTGCAATGATTTTAGGCATAGGCTTTCTACTGCTAGTATCTTTAGTAATTAGTGCCATTTTAGCCGCCGTTAGCTATTGGTTGAACGGCTTGCTGCACTTACCAGTCGGCATTTGGCAGATTGTGGACTTTGCTCTCTCCTTTGGCGTAGTTACGCTGCTTTTTGCCTTAATTTACAAACTTTTGCCCGATGTCAATCTTGCCTGGAATGATGTTTGGATCGGCGCCGCCATCACCTCAGTGCTATTTACGATCGGCAAATCCTTAATTGGAGTTTACCTAGGTGGTAGCGGTATTGCCTCTACCTACGGTGCTGCTGGCTCGTTCGTGATTATCTTACTTTGGATCAATTATTCGGCTCAGATTCTCTTCTTAGGTGCTGAGTTTACTCAAGTTTGGGCTAACCGCTACGGTTCCCTGATGCTGGCAAAACGCAAAAATTTGCTCAGCATTCAAGCTGAGGAATCCTCCGGGCCCAAACACCGGTAGAATTCTTAATATTAGATACAAAAAAATGCGATCGCTCGCTTTTGAGCCAGCCGGATGCCAGTACCTTGAAACCTATGTCAGTTGGGACGGCGAGGCCTGTCGAATCACTAAATTTTAGACTCAACCCATCGCCAAATCTGCCCGTGAACTTGACCGGGCGAACACTTAGTAGTATCACTGGATATGGTTGAAACCAGTTTATCTTGATCCCTATCGCTGCCCTTCGGTGATGACCGAAAAAGTTGAAGTTTGCGATCGCCCCGAAAGAGATTTGTTTCCTTGCCAGTCCCCAATTTCAACGGTGAAACCAATCTCAAGTCCACAAACTGGGATATTTCAACCTGAACTGATATCAGGAGGTACTTTTGTACGCATCAAAACATCTGGGAAGCCACCTGCTCCCTATGTCAGACATGGAGCTAATTCGCCTGTGGGTAAACCGCAAATCCCCCCGCAACCGGCGCTTTAGCTGGCAGGCGGCCAACCATTTTCGAGTGTTTGTCGCAAAACCGCTGGCACAAGTTACTCTGACAGATGTGGAGACTTTCGCCGCAGCGATGAGAGCTCGGAAACTTCCACCGCGTTTCTACCAGCAAACCTTGCTAGCGCTGAAATCGCTGTTCGCCTTCGGCCAGCAAACGAAAATTTTGCCCGCAACACTCCCCCTTCACCGGTGGCCGGTTCTGCGCCGGAATCACTCCAAACTCCTTCGTTTTCAACTCTCTTGGGGTTTCTTAATCTGTTTGTGCTTTTTCTTAGGTCGAATGACGCCGAGGCTGCTGTGGGGACAATCGGTCTCGGCAGGAAGCTCGCCCGCCCCGAAACGCCTGCCGGAAGTGGCGGCGCTCGATTCACCAGACAAACGAGAGGATAACATCGATCGCGATCAATCGCCCAAAACTGCAACCCTGAATTCACCATATCCCAGACAGGATAGCAGACTCGATAGCATCAGCCCCGAACGTCGAGTCAAAGCCTTTCTCGACACGATTGCCGCCGCCGAAGGAACTGCTAGCCCCGACGGCTACCGCACCCAGTACACCGGCACGAAATTTGTCAGCTTTCAAGATCATCCCAGAGAAATGAGGTGCGGCCGTCGCTACGGCAAAAAACTCTGTTCCGACGCAGCGGGGCGATATCAGTTTCTCAGCACAACTTGGGACAGATTTGCTAAAAAATTTGGCGTCCGCGATTTCAGCCCAGAAAATCAAGATTTGATGGCTATAGAGTTAATCCGAGAAAAAGGTGCCTTAGAAGATATAGAAGCGGGGCGATTGGAGTCAGCAGTCATAAAACTCGCTTACATCTGGCCTTCTTTTCGGCGTTATGGCGGTTCTGTAGAATCGTCGATGCCCAAACTCGAAGCAATGTACCTGCAAAATTTGGGGATTTACCGGCAAGGATTGGTTGTTAGAAATTAGTGAATAGTCCCCGGACGAGTTTAGATTGGGGTTTGGTAATTTTGGATTAAATTTTGACCTCCAAAATTGAAAATGAGGGAGTTAGGGGTGATGTCTATTCTTCGGAAATTTAAAAATTAGGCTAATTTTCCATCTTCCATGTGAAGGATGCGATCGGCAATATCCAAAATACGGTTATCGTGGGTTACTAACAGAATAGTACAACCCTGTTCTTTGGCTAGTTGCTGCATCAAATTCACCACTTCGCGACCGGATTTGCTGTCCAGGGCGGCTGTCGGTTCATCAGCTAGAACAATTTGCGGTTGACTTACCAAAGCGCGGGCGATCGCAACTCTTTGTTTCTGTCCTCCCGACAAATCATCTGGATAATAGTTAAGCCGCTGTTCCAGTCCTACTAACTCTAGCATTTTTGCAGAGCGATCGCGCATTTGGGAACGCGACAAATTCCCGTGAACTTCCAAACCCATCTGCACGTTTTGCAGCGCCGTCAAACTGCGGTGTAAATTGTGCGCCTGAAAAATATAGCCAATTTTGCGCCGCGCCTTTACCAATTGGTCTGAACTTGCTTTGCACATCTCTTGACCGAGAATTTTGAGACTTCCCGATTGACCGGATCTCAGTCCGCCAATCAAAGTTAAAAGCGTAGTTTTTCCCGAACCGGAAGGCCCTGTCATCAGCACGATTTCACCTGCCTCAATGTCGAGATTAATGTCAAAAAGTACCTGTTTTCGCAGTTGACCTTGACCGAAGTAGTGGTCGAGTTGGTGCGCGGAAATTACAGGTGCAGGAATCTGTAATGCGTTGGTTGTTGGGTAGAGAGTAGTAGAATTCATATGTTATTGGTTTGAGGTTGGAGATTTAATTAAGAGACAAGATTGCCTAAATATGTGATTAAGAGGCAAACCGCAGATGAACGCAGATGAACGCAGATGGATTTCAATATTGGGAAATTTTGCACTTCAAGTCTAATAAACCGCTTTTGTCGCCAATAAGGCAGAGGAAAAAGAAGAGAAGGATTATCAAAATATGTTTTTATTCAGAGCTTTAGTCTTTCATACTCTCTGATTCCTTTTCCATTAAAACATATCTGCTGGATCGGCAGCTTGCAGTTTACGAGTGGCAATTGCTCCAGAAATAGTGCACATAATTACGTTCAAAAGTAAGACTATAAATGCTCTAAGCAGCGTCATATAAAGGGGTAAGTTTGTAGCTTTGCGAGTTAAAGAGTAGAGTCCGAGAGAGACTCCTACTCCTGGCAAAAAACCGAGGACGGAAAGAATTAGAGCTTCTTCAAAAACGATGCCGAGTAAATAAACATTGCGGTAGCCCATTGCTTTGAAAGTAGCGTATTCTCCCATGTGGTCGCTGACATCGGTTGAGAGAACTTGATAAACAATAATCACACCAACTACAAAACCCATCGCGACGCCTAAATTAAATACAAAGCCGATCGCAGTATTCTTAGCCCAATAGTTTTTCTCAAAATCGATAAATTCTTGTTTGGTTAGTACCTTGACATCCGGCGGCAAATATGCTTTTAAAACTTGTTGAACTTCCACGGGGTCAGCACCCGGTTGCAGTTGAATTAATCCGGCATTAACACTCGCGGCGTTTTGTCTGGGAAACAGGCGCAGGTAATTTTGATCGCTAGTCATCAAAATACCGTCGGCGGCAAAAGATGCTCCAACTGTGAATAAACCGCTGACGTTAATCGTGCGCCGCTCGACCTCAGCTTTAACGGCTTTTCCTCGATCGATTTGCGCGATCGTTCTTTGGTAATCTCCCCTAGAAGCTCGATCGAACAACACAGTATCCGGCAATTTAATCGCGCTCAAGTTTTGGTTGACTTCTGGAAGCGCAAACGCAGGGTGATTCGGATTGAAACCCACCACCATCAGCGACGTTTCGCGCCGAGTTTCGGGATTTTTCCAGTTAGCAATTTTCACGTAAAGCGGTTCGGCTGATTTCACGCCCGGTACGTTCATTGCTTGATACAATCTGCGCCTAGGGAAGGAAGACAAATTAATCAAATTTCGCGCTTGGGGGTGAATCAAAACTAAGTCTGTTTGCAAGGCTTGGTGCAGCCGCGTATTGCTGGTGTAAAGCGCATTTTGAAAGCCTAACTGCATGAACATCAAAACGTCAGCAAAGGCAATTCCTGCTACTGCAACGAGCATTCGCCCTTTGTCGTGACTCAGTTGCAGCCATCCGAGGGAAGTTCTGCGTCTTAATTGTTGTAAGGGTTGGATGAGTCCAAGCATATGATTTTAGATTTTAGATTGGTGATTTTGGATTGAAGAAAGCTACCCGGCGGTTTAAGTCTTCTTAATCTTTAATTTCGCCGATCGCCACTTTGACTTGCAAATTGGTTAATCCCGCTACTTTCTGGCTGGAAGCTTCATCTAAGCGCACTTTTACTTCCACAATTCGACTATCAATATTCGCAGAAGGATCGGTGTTAACAATGTTTTGCCGCTGCACTTGTAAACCAATATGTTCGACAGTTCCGCGCAATTCGCCGGTCAAAGCATCGCTAGTAATTTTGGCGGTTTGTCCGAGGCGTACTTTGTCCACATCGCTTTCGTAGATTTCCGCAACAGCCAGCATCTCGCGAGTTTGTCCGAGTTCGACAATGCCGTCGTTTCCTACCCTTTCCCCCGGATGCGTGTGAATTTTCAGGACTTGGGCGTCTCTGGGAGCACGGATGTAAGCTAGATCCAGATTGGCTTTGGCTTGTTTGGCTGCTGAAGCAGCGGAACTGACTTCGGCGGCGGCTGCTGCTATGTCAACGGGACGCACTTCGGCGATGCGATCGAGATTTGCTTTGGCTTCGTCGATTTGCTGTTGTCGAGATTGCTCAACTTGGCTGAGTTTGGCTTGCGCTTCGTTAATCTGCTGTTGGCGGGATTGTTGAATTTGATTTAGTTTTGCTTGGGCTTCGTTAATTTGTTGTTGGCGCGATTGGCGAATTTGATTCAGTTTTGCCTTTCCTTCGTTGATTTGCTGTTGGGCGGTTTCGGCGGCGAGGCTTTTGCTGTCGCTAGTTGAAGCGGAAATTGCTCCTTGTTCATACAGTTGGGAGTAGCGCTGATCCTCGCTTATGGCGTTGCGGAGTTCGGCTTGGAGACGGGCAATTGTGGCTTGTTGGGTTTGAATTTCCCCTTGTTGTTCGGCCCTGATGCGGGCAATTGTGGCTTGTTGCGCTGCAATTTCGGTGCTGCGATCGATTTCTAGACGCGCCACGATCGCCTGTTGCGCTGTGATTTCGTTGCTGCGATCGGCTTGTAAGCGGGCAATAGTGGCTTTCTGGGCTTGAATTTCGCCGTTTTTGGCTCCAGCTTTGACTTTTGCTAGGTTTGCCTCGGCGACGCGCACTTGTTCTTGAGCTTGGTCGAGGGCCGCTTGCAGGCGATCGCGGCTGTCCAAAATTGCGATCGCCTGACCTGTTTTCACCCTGTCTCCCTCTTTTACCAAAAGTCGATCGATCCGGTTTCCTTCCGTCGCACCGGAGGCGGAGACTTTAATTACTTCTCCTCTGGGTTCGAGTCGCCCCAAGGCTGTAACTGTGGTTAATTGGGATGCTGCCACAGATGCTGCTGCGGCTACTGCGTTGGGATCGGGTATGCGCGATCGCCAGATCGTGTAGCCTGTGGTTCCTGCTGCCCCCAGGGTTACTACTGCTGCCACAACTAGGAGTTGTTTAACTAGGGATGGATTTGAGGATAAGCCGTCTGCTGTTGGTTGGTGTACCATGACATACCTCTTTGTGAGAAGATAAAACTAAACGGTTTAGTTCCGATATGTTTTAATACTAAACCGTTCAGTATAATAATGTCAAGATCCCAAATAAAAATTACAGAAGCAAGGTATGGCAAGGACAAAACCGATCGAAGCAGACGCAGCAGGAGGGGACAAGAGCGAGCAAATCCTGCGAGGTGCGATGCAAGAATTTTTAGCCCACGGCTACGCGGGGACGAGTATGGACAAGGTAGCGAAGACGGGCGGAGTTTCCAAAGCCACGGTTTACAGCTATTTTGCAGATAAAGAAGGATTATTCGCGGCTTTGGTACAGCGGCTGGCGCGAGAAAAAGTCCATTTTACAGTTCTGGATGAAGAACCGGCCGTAGCGCTGCGATTCGCTGCCACAACTATATTGGATCAGGCGACCCAGGAACCAGAATATCTCAATTTTGTGAGGTTAGTGATTGCCGAATCAGGGCGTTTTCCCCAGCTAGCGCAGACTTTTGTGAAAAACTTAGCTAAACCGGGTATCGAGCGGCTAGCGGAATATTTGGCATCGCATCCAGAGTTAAAATTGCCTGATCCCGAGGCAACTGCGCGGATTTTTATCGGAGCTTTGGTATATTTTCAGTTAATGCAGCATATGATGCACGGTAAAGAGATTATCCCAATGGAGCGCGATCGACTGATCGACGGTCTGCTTCACTTGATTTTATCCCCGCAGTCTAATTCCTAA
Source organism: Microcoleus sp. Pol8_D6 (assembly GCF_036700965.1). Lineage (NCBI taxonomy): Bacteria > Bacillati > Cyanobacteriota > Cyanophyceae > Oscillatoriales > Microcoleaceae > Microcoleus > Microcoleus sp. Pol8_D6. The sequence continues at coordinate 27,025 of NZ_JAUBPW010000063.1, forward strand.
GTGCGATCGACAGAATTTAGGAATTTTATTTGAGAACGATCGCAGCCATAAAGAGCGAGATCGCTTTATGGCTGCGATCGCAGGTTTTAGTCAGATGTTTTTCCTAACCTGTCCCTCAATTCCTCAGCCGATAACTGCGGCAGTTGTTCTACAAACAATGCCAATTCTGTCACAGGCAATACCAATAAATTAGTAACGGCTGTAGGCAGAATAGCGCCCAATTCAGGCGATCGTATTTGCAACGCACTTTCAGCTAACAATTTAACCGCTGCTTCCCGCCCCGATTCATCGACGGTCAGCATCGATATTGCCAGCAACAGCACTGTAAATTCCGCCGCCGCCAACTTGGATATTGGGGATAGAAAAACTGTCATTTTTGGACTTAATTCTCCAAATCTAACTCGCAGGAAGTTTTCTAAGATTAAGCGCTGTTGTTCTTGTCTGCCTCGTTCTAGCCCTTGTTCTAGCCCTTGTTCTAGCCCTCGTTCTAGGCCTTGTTCGAGTCCTTCTTCTAGTCCTTCTTCTCTAGCTTGTTGCTGTGCTGCTTGTATTTGTTGTTGAAAAAGTGGTGCAATGGCCATAATTAACTCCCGCTCTTCTGGCTCTAATTCTTGTGGCGCATCGGTTACTAAATTTGACTGTAACCGATACAGCAATTCTAGCGCGATCGTCCGCAACGGATCGTCTGTTGCTAAAGCGCTCAATTGGGAAATAGCCCTTTGCTGCACTCCCCCTTTGCCCAACATCCTCAACCACAGGGTTTCTGGAGTTTCTGGCAACTGGTGAATCGCCACAATTGCAGTTCGCAAAGATTCCCCCAAAAAATAAATTCCCTGCATCCAATTCTCTGTGTCTGGTATCGCATTAAAGCTATCTACCAATGCTTTCGATGCTGTGGGCATCAAAATCCACAGTTTGGGTAACTGAGCGTCATCATAGCGAGTATTTTCTCTCCTGAATTTTCGCTCCAATTCACCTCGCACGTCCAATAACTTGCCCAGACAGCTACAAATTTCTCTGACGTTTGCCGGATTGCGAAACGGTTCAAAAATTGCAGTTGTGCTTGCCATTTTTCCCAACAATCCCAGGGTTTCTGAGTATTCGGGAATTGCGGTGCTGGGAGTGAAGTAAACATCGATTTCTCGAACTTCGGAAGCCACATCGCAGCCGATATTCACCGTTCCAATCGGGGACAGCAACTCTTCCACAAATTCTTTGGCAAAGAGATCGTGAATAAATCGCGTCCTAGAAATAATTTCAAACGCTAAATAGATTTTTTAGCCGTTTTCTCACCCATTCTACAGGATTTTCCTCCTCTTCTGCTGCATCTACCAATTCCATTTCTCGCAATAATTGCTGTCTCTCGCGGAGTTCTTCTTTGTGTTTGACTATTTCTTGAATAATCTGTTCAGATAAATCCGGTCGTTCCGTTAAAACTTTTTGGAAACCTTCTTTATTGATGGCAAACAAAATTGTTTCTTCCAAAGCTCTCACCGAAGCAGTTCTGGGGATTCCCAACATCAAAGAAAGTTCCCCGAAAAACTGACCAGTACCGAGGTTATTCAGATGTTTGTCAATAGCTTCTACAAAAACTTCTACTGAACCTGAAAGAATCATGTAAAAAGCATCTCCGGGGTCGTTTTCGTGAAACAAATATTCTTGCGGTCGCAGCCGTTTGCGGTATCCAACTTCAATCAATTGCCGCAATTCAAGATCAGTCAGATTTTCAAAGTATTCCACCTCTCGCAGCAAACAGCTAAGCGACGATGGCTTTTTCAGTTTCTCTGCAAAAATTGGCTGTTTTTGCTCATTTTCCGAGTAACTGTTCGGGAGGTCAATTGCAGTTTCTTTTTTGTTGAACATTGACAACAGAACTTCGGGGTTTTGCAAATAAATTTCTCTGTCATTGAACGGAAATTCTATCTTTTGGTGGCGGAAATTGTATTCAATTGCAAAATTTAAAGAACTTTTAATTATTTCTCTTTCAGTCGGCTTGTCCGTCCAAACCAAAAGTTCAAATTTAAAACTATCATCACCAAACTCGACAAACAATACTTTCGGATTCGGTTCGTACAAAACTCCTGCTTCTTTGTAAGCAATATTTAACAGAGTTTCTGTCACTAACAGCGGGTTACTATTCTCGGCTACTTCTACGGGAACTCGCAGACAGAGTAGGGAGTTTTCGTAACTCCAGTTAACAATTTTGTTGCTAATCATTTTGCTGTTGGGAACTATGACGCTTGAGTCCTCAGTGGTTTGGAGGATGGTAGATCGAATCGATATTTTTTTGACGATTCCCATTAATCCTTCTAATTCCACAAAGTCTCCGACTTTCACAGGTCTGTCTAAAAGCAGCGTTAAGCCGCTGACAAAATTAGTTGTTAAATCTTGGATTCCGAAGCCAATTCCGACTCCCAATCCCCCCGCAACTACTGCAAAAGAAGCGAGGTTGAAACCGATGCTTTGGATGGCGACTATCACCCCCAAAGCTACTATCAAATACCCAATAATTACTGCGATCGCTTCCCGGTTTCCCTCGTCAATTCCTAGTCTGACTAGCAAGCGTTCCTTAAGAAAGTTTGTAAAAGAGCGTGCTATGACAAGGATAGCCATAAACAATATAATCAGTTCCACCAGTGACTGCAACGATACTGGATTTTCACCTATTTTAAATAGGGTAGCTGTAAATATTTGCGATATCTGTGTCAATACTTCTTCGGGGATTGTATTCAATTTAAATTCAGGGAAGAAGGTTTTTTGTGTGGTCATTTTTTAAGAAAAGTAGTAAGAAATAAAGTTCTCAGTACCCAATGTCAAAATACAATACTGAGAGCGTTATCATAAATTTTAACCTGTTTTTAGAGTAAAAAAGTGAAGTCGTTAGATAGATGTGGTTCCTCATAATACGCTGTTATCCCTCTTGCCAATTTTTCGGATACCTGGTCTTCGCAGGCCTGTGGTTAGTGTGCCACTTTTTCGCGATCCGAGAGCCGACTCATCTATTGTTAAAGCGATCGCTCTACTAACTTTAGTCAACATTAACTCGATTCGAGTTTATCATACTCTCCACTATTTTTTTTTGAAGTCCCGTTATCAACTTAAGCAGAGATTATTCAATGACTATTTAAGTGGACAAGTCAAATATCCAAGTATTACAATGATTTAGACTGGTGGGAGAGATATTGCTATTACTCTGCCAGTTGCGTCCCTCTTCTGTATATCTAAGTCAAAATTTAACGCATCTAGCTAAAATTGATAACGTTCCAAGAATACTTGGCATTCTACTGACATGGGGGAAAACTATAATTTAATCGCATTTGTCAATCCGTAATTTTACTTAAAATACTGCTTGTTGAGGAGTGGAAAATTGGCGATTTGGGGGTAGGTGGTCATAAATATGGCGATCGCCATGATTGCTCGATCGCCCAAATCTTAGTTTCCCCCCAAAAATCTGAGTAAATTATGAGCATAATTGCTGATTGACAAATGCTTCCCTAGCTTATGGTGTTACCAATGTTCTACCGATAGGATTGATTAGGAATAGAATTAATGAGCAATAGAACTGCTTGGCGATACATCTGAAGAATTAACGGAAATATTGTCGCAAGGGATACATATATCGCCGATTGAAAACCTAATTGTCGCCCTACTGAACGTTTTATTCAGTACCAAAATAGGAGAAAACGAAAACCTTACGAACCCGTAATTGGAAAGAAGTTCTAGAATTATAGCTGAAATGCACGAGCCAACATGAGCAAATTCCCACCAAAGAAAACCCAACCGCCACAGCAAGAGAGCACAACAGCACAGGCATTGCGACAGGCTCACTTCGACGCTTTTTTTGCAGGTGCCAACGCCGGAATGCTGATTTTTGACCGCCAACTCCGGTATGTCCAAATTAACGAAGTTTTGGCCCAGACCAATGGCGTTTGTGTGGCAGACCATATTGGTAGGTCAGTGCGTGAAGTGCTGCCAGAATTGGCTCCGACTGTGGAACCGATGCTGCAAGGCATTCTGGATACAGGCAAGCCCATTCTCGACTATGAATTAGTAGGTGAAACGCCGAAAGAACCGGGCATCCTGCGCTACTGGCAAGCATCTTACTATCCTTTGTTGGATGAAAATGGTATCGTTTTTGGTATTGGTGGGATTGTAATTGAAATTACCGATCGCAAGCGGGCAGAACAAAAGCAGGCACGACTGACGGCAATTTTGGAAGCAACTTCCGACTTAGTAGGAGTTTGTGATGCGGCTGGGCATAGCGTCTATCTCAACCAAGCCGGACAGGAAATGCTGGGGTTCTCCCCAGAAGAAGCACGATCGCCGTTTACTATAGATTCTGTATTAACTCCCTCGGCTAAAGCAAAGTTCCACAACGAAATAATTCCCACCGCCTTGCGAGAGGGTAGGTGGGCTGGTGAAACCCTGTTTTTGTCACGCGATGGGGAAGAAATTCCAGTCTCCCAGGTTTTGATCGTCCACAAAACCGAAGCGGGTGAAGTCGAGTTTATTTCCACTATTGCGCGGGATATTAGCGATCGCAAAAAAGCAGAGGAAGAACGGCAATTGCTCGCTACCACGATCGAGAATAGCCGTGACTTTATTGGCGTGGCCTCAATGGATGGTCGCCCGATGCTAGTGAATCAAGCGGGTCTGGATTTAGTGGGACTCAGTAGTTTGGGGGAAGCCAGAACCAAAAAGATTACCGACTTCTTTATGGCAGAAGATTTGGACTTTGTACAGCAGTCTATTCTGCCTGCGCTGATGCAAGAGGGAAGTTGGCGGAGTGATTTCCGCTTCAGACATTTCCAGACAGGTCAACCCATCCTGGTAGATTACACCCTATTTTTGATTAGACATCCAGAGACTAATGAACCGGTAGGGATTGCCACTATTACGCGGGATATTCGCGATCGCAAAAACGCAGAAGATGTCCTCAAACAAAATGAAGAACGATTTCGTTCTTTAATCGAAGCTACCGCTCAAATTATTTGGATCGGTAATGCTGATGGCGAATTGGCCAGCGAACAACCTACTTTAGGTGCATTTACAGGACAGACATTTGAGGAGTATAAAGGATGGGGCTGGCTAGATGCCATGCACCCAGATGATCGCGCTCATGTTGGTAGTATATGGTCGGCTGCCGTGGCAAATCGCTCGCTCTATGAAGATGAATTACGTATGCGCCGGTATGACGGCGAATATCGGTACATGAGTTGTCGTGGTGTACCAATTCTGAACGCGGATGGTTCAATTCGCGAATGGATTGGAGCTAATACAGATATTACCGATCGCAAACAAGCTGAAGAAGCTCTGCGCGAACAGCAAGCTGTGCTGCGCGATCGCAACGTCTTGCTGAGCTCTATCTTGGAAAGTACGCCAGACATAATAGTTGTTAAAGACCGGGAAGGCCGATATGTTGCCCTTAATTCCAATGGGGCAACCTCCTTTTACGGTAAACCCATTGAGGAGATCCTGGGTAAAGATGATTCGGAACTCCTTCCCCCTGCTGCTGCCGTTCCAATAATGGCAAAAGACCGCGAGATCATGGAAGCAGGCACTACTGAAACCTACGAAGAAGATGTTTCTAATGGTAAGATCACCACTTCTTTTTTAACGACAAAAGCCCCTTGGCGGGACGCTCAGGGCAATATTCTCGGCATGATCGCCATAGCACGAGATATTACCGATCGCAAACAAGCTGAAGAAGCTCTGCGCGATCGTAATGCACTGCTAAACTCTATTTTGGAAAGTACACCCGACTTCATTGTCGTTAAAGATCGAGAAGGGCGTTATGTTGCCATTAACTCCAATTTGGCAAACTTCTTGGGCAAGCCAAGTGAGGAAATCATCGGCAAAGATGATTGGGAATTACTGCCTAACGCTGCCCGTGAAATGATGGCAAAAGATCGTCAAATCATGGCAACAGGAATCACTGAGAGTTACGAGGAAGATATCTCTCGTGATGAAACCCCAAGGACCTTTTTAACTACAAAAGCTCCTTGGCGGGATGCTAATGGCAATATCCTCGGCCTCATCGCCACAACGCGAGATATTACCGATCGCAAACAAGCGGAAGAAGCGTTGCGACATAAAGAAACTCAGTATCGCAGTATTTTTGAGTCGGTGAACGATGGCATTATTATCACAGAACTAGAAACCGGAAAAGTAGTCGCCATCAATCCGGCGCAAGCCAGAATCCACGGCTACACTTATGAGGAGTTCGCTCAACTACCACCTGGAGGCTTCATACACCCAGATAGTTACCACCTATTTGTGGACTTCTTAGAAACTGTGAAGGCAGGTAAGCAGTTCTTCTGTCATGCCATTGATGTCCACAAGGATAACAAGTGCATTGATGTGGAAGTTACAGCAACCCCCTATTGGCAGGATGACAAGCTGTATGCGTTATCTGTGGTGCGAGATATTACTGATCGCAAACAAGCGGAAGATGCGATCAAACAAAGCGAAGAACGCTATCGCTCGCTAATCCTTGCTACGTCCCAAATTGTCTGGACAGGGGATTCTGAGGGGCGATGCCCGGATATGCCGACTCTGAGAGCTTACACTGGACAAACCGTAGAGGAGGTGGTTGGTTTTGGCTGGTTAGATGCAATTCACCCGGACGATCGCGAATCAACCGCTCAGGCGTGGATGGAAGCAGTGCAAACGAAAAGCCTGTATGACATAGAATATCGAATCCGGGGAGCGGATGGAAACTATCGTTATTTCCAAGGTAGGGGCGTACCTATTCTGAATGAAGATGGCAGCATCCGGGAGTGGGTTGGCACTTGCACCGATATCCACGATCGCAAACAAGCCGAAGATGCTATAAAACAAAGCGAAGAACGCTATCGTTCGCTAATCGCTGCTACGTCCCAAATTGTATGGACAGCGGATGGTGAAGGAAGATGCCCGGATCTACCGAGTTGGAGAGCTTACACCGGACAAACCGAAACTGAGGTAATTGGTTTGGGCTGGTTAGATGCAATTCACCCGGACGATCGCGAACGAACCGCTCAGGTGTGGATGGAAGCAGCGCAAACGAAAACCCTGTATGACATAGAATACCAAATCCGCGCAGCGGATGGAAATTATCGTTATTTTCAAGTTAGAGGCGTACCCATTCTTAATGAAGATGGCAGCATCCGGGAGTGGGTTGGCACTTGCACCGATATCCACGATCGCAAACAAGCAGAATTCGTACAGGCAAAAGCCAGGGAAGCAGCAGAAGCAGCTAGTCGGGCCAAAAGTGAATTCCTTGCTAACATGAGCCACGAGTTGCGGACTCCGCTTAATGGGATTATGGGATACGCCCAGATTCTTCAGCGTTCCAAAGTCTTGAATGAAGAAGAGCGATCGCGCATTGATGTCATTTATCAGTGCGGTTCGCATTTACTGACCTTAATCAATGATATTCTCGACTTGTCGAAGATTGAAGCACAGAAAGTGGAACTCATGCCCACGGATTTTCATTTCCCGGCGTTCCTGCAAGGTGTCGCAGAAATGTGTCGCATCCGAGCTGAAATTAAGGGAATTCACTTTCATTTTCCATCAAGCCCCGAACTGCCAATCGGTATTCGTGCGGATGAAAAACGCTTGCGACAAGTGTTATTTAATCTTTTGAGCAACGCTATTAAATTTACGGATCAGGGCAGTGTTACTTTTATAGTCAGTTTTGCAACAGAAGGAAAAATTCGCTTTGAAGTACGCGATACAGGTACCGGCATTGCCCAAGAGCAACTCCAAGCTATCTTTCAGCCCTTCGAGCAGGTTGGAGATCGCAAACGGCAGACGGAGGGTACTGGGCTAGGATTGGCAATTAGCCAAAGGATTGTAGAACTAATGGGCAGTACCATTCAGGTTCAAAGTGAGATGAATGTTGGCAGTATTTTCTGGTTTGATGTTAGTCTGCCTCAAGCCGATGAATGGGTGAAAACGTCTCAAATCGACCATCACGGGCAGATTATCGGCATCAAAGACCGCCAACCTAAGATTGTGGTTATTGATGACAAATGGGCTAACCGTTCGGTAGTTAGCAATTTGCTCAGTCCGCTCGGCTTTGAGGTGTCTGAAGCAAACGATGGGCAGGAAGGCTGGGAAAAAATTCTGGAGGTACAGCCAGATTTAATCGTTACCGACTTATTAATGCCCGAACTAGATGGCTTCGAGCTAATTAAGCGGGTTAGAGAATCGGAAAACTTCAAAGACATCATCATTATTGTCTCTTCTGCCAGCGTATTTGAAGCCGATCAATACAGAAGTTTAGAAGCAGGAGGCAACACTTTTATTCCCAAACCTGTTCAAGCCACGGAACTCCTGCAAAAATTACAACAGTATCTTGATTTAGAATGGGTTTATGAAGCTAATGAAGATCCCCTGGCGATCGGCTCAGACACCGATGAGCTAATTGCCCCGCCAGCTAAAGAAATGGAAATTCTATACGAACTGGCTATGAAAGGAAATTTCCTAGAAATAGTTAAGCAGGCGGTATTACTTGAAGAAATAGATCCCCAATATATTCCCTTTGCTAAAAGATTGCATCAGATGGCAAAGGACTTTCAAGACGAAGAGATTTTAACGTTTATTCAGTCCTACAAGTAAGGTTTATGAATTCAGAGATTAAAGCAAATGGTACAATTCTTATAGTTGATGACAATTCAGCCAACTTGGGTGTCTTATCTGATGCCTTAAGTCAGGAAGGATTTGAAGTTCGGGTCGCGAAATCTGGAAAGATGGCACTAGAGCGAGTCAAATATGCTCTCCCAGATCTAATCTTGTTAGATGTCATGATGCCAGAGATTGATGGATTTGAAACCTGTCGTCGATTACAGGCTAATCCAGAAACTAAACAGATTCCCATTATATTTATGACTGCCCTCTCGGATACGGCAAATAAAGTTGAAGGTTTTCAGCTTGGGGCTGTAGATTATATTACTAAACCCTTCCAACAGGAGGAAGTATTAGCTCGCGTCAAGCTGCATTTAAAGCTTCATGTTCTTGCTGATAAATTAGAAGAAAAAAACATATTATTGGAGGAAAAAGTTAGAGAAGTCAGCCAAGCCTACGAGGATTTACAACAAATGCAACTTAAGTTAATCCAAAGCGAAAAAATGTCCGGCTTAGGGCAAATGGCGGCTGGGATTGCTCATGAAATAAATAACCCTATAAATTTCATCTCTGGCAATCTGGGTTATGCCCAAGAGTACGCTCATAACTTACTAAAAATTATACACATATATCAAGAAGATTATGTAAATCCCACCCCTCGAATTCAAGCAGCTATGGATGAAATAGAACTAGAATTTGTGGAGGAAGATTTTATAAAAGTTCTTAACTCAATCAACTTAGGAACGCAGCGCATTCAGGAGATTGTCAAGTCTATGCGAATCTTTTCTCGCCTAGATGAGGCAGACGTGAAAGCAGTAAATATTCATGAAGGAATTGATAGTACACTCACCATCCTGCATCATCGTTTAAAATCAAAACCAGAGCATCCTGAGATTGAAATAATAAAAAATTACGGCCACATTCCACCAGTAGAATGCCATGCTGGACAATTAAATCAAGTGTTCATGAATATTATTTCCAATGCCATTGATGCTTTGGATGAATCTAATCAGCAGCGTTCGTTTGCAGAAATCAAACAACACCCGAACCGCATTCAAATTTCTACAAAAGTAATTCACGATAATTGGGTTGCTATTCATATTAGTGACAACGGTCGGGGAGTTTGCGAAAGTTTACAACCGAAACTATTTGACCCTTTTTTTACCACCAAACCTATCGGTAAGGGAACTGGGTTGGGGTTATCTATCAGTTACCAAATTATCGTTGAAAAGCATGGGGGCAGATTATACTGCCAGCCTACAGAAGGAAAGGGAATAGAATTCGTCATTGAAATTCCAATTCGGCCACAAGCTATTCAAGCTGCTTAGTTTCCCGATGCAATGTCTCTTATGAACTTTGGTTAATTTCTCGCCGATAGCGGGGACGACAAGGTGTTCCCGTGCAAACAAAGCTAGCGGGCATATGTTTAAATACGCTACTGCGAGCTCCGATTAAGGCGTTAGCACCGATTTCTACACCAGGGCCAACGAAGCAGTCGGCGGCAATCCAAACGCCGTTATTAATGACCACAGGTGCTGTGATTAAGCCAAAGGCTGGGTCTTGAAGGTCATGAGTGCCGGTGCAGAGGTAGCTTTTTTGAGAAATGACGCAGTGTTTGCCGATCGCAATTCGATCGAGACTGTACAATACAACATCATCTCCGATCCAACTGTAGTCTCCGATTGCAATTTTCCAAGGATAGGTAAAACGAGCCGTAGGGCGGATAATCACACCACAACCTATTTTCGCTCCAAATAACCGCAGCAAGCCGCTTCTGATGCCGTTAAAAGGGTGTGGAGTGAGAGGAAATGCGATCGCCTGGACGAACCACCAAAGCAAAATTAGCCAAGTAGGCTTTCCTCGATCGAACTTTGATTGATCGTACTTCCGCAAATCAACCAAAGATTCCCCTGTTAAAATATTTGCGTGATTGTCGCTAATTGGACGATCGTTTATTCCCGAATTTGGGGAATTTTCGATCAAATTTTCCGGATCTTGGTTCGGATTTGGTATATAATCGGTCATTGATAGTTAATTTAATGTTTAATTTAAAATCGAGTTTAACCTTAAGGGCTGCTGCATGACATTTCTAGTTAAGGAAAATTTTGACTCTGAAAACGCCAAGGATACCGCACAATGCGAGAATATAAATCCCAGAATTGCCAAAGTGCGACTTTTACAAACAGCATTGGTATTGCTTAGCAGCTTTTTTGTAGCAGAGTTAATCGCTGCACTTAATTCTCATAGTTTGTCTCTATTAGCAGATGCGGGTCACGTTTTTTCAGATGTAGCAGCTTTAGCAATAACTTTGACAGCGACTTGGTACTCCTCAGTCAAACGCAAAAGTCAATCCGTAGATTGTGCGATCGCACAATCGTCAATCCCTGAACGAGGAGAAATCATTGCTGCTTTAATTAATAGTATCAGTTTAGTTGCGATCGCCCTGTGGATTGCTGCTGAGTCGATCGCCCGTTTGCAGTCCCCAACTCCCGAAGTAGAAGGGCTCCCGATGTTAATTACCGCCATAGTCGGTTTAAGCATCAACTCGATTAATGCTTGTTGCTTGCATTCCTGCTGTCACGGCGACTTGAACCTCAAAAGCGCGTTTCTGCACGCAGTCGCCGACATTTTTTCATCGGCTGGAGTAATTTTAGCGGCGATCGCCGTAGCGTGGCTACACTGGAATTGGGCTGACGGCTTAATTAGCTTGCTGGTGTCGGCATCAATAATTTTATTAACTCTACCATTACTAATCGAAAGCATTCAATTGCTGCTAGGAAAAGTATCAGCAATATCCGCCAGTCAACAGCCTTGTGATTGCGAAAAAGTGAGCGCAGAAAAATTGCTTTTTCCATCCCTCGAAGAACTCATCAAATAACATCTCTTCATCTGCCTATATCCGCGTATATCTCCTGAGATATCCGGTTTAAATACCTAAGTAATTAACCCAGCGGTATCTAGATTGTAAAGATATCGTAAACCTTATTATCTACTCATCACAAAGACAAAGATCCGACTTTTCCGACTTTACGATCCGACTTTTCCGACTTTACGATCCGACTTTTCCGACTTTACAGAGGCAGGGGCCCGAAGCAATGATTAGAGATAGGGAAAGCCAACCCACGATGTCTAGATTGTAAAGAGATCGTAAACCTGGATGTTGTGTTGCGAAATGTTAAATAAAAATATGCTATAAAAGATATGTCTTTAGGGGGATACATTAAAGTTGTATCTAAGGTATAAACATTCATTCCCACGCCAGGCCAGTGAAAGCCTACTTCATATCAGGACTACCCCGCTCAGGCTCTACTTTACTGGCTGCACTACTACGACAAAACCCCCGGTTTTACAGCGCTATGACTTCCCCTGTTGGGGGCGCAAGTCGATCAAATGCTGGAAACCGTGAGCGAAGACAATGAGTTTTCCGTGTTCATTTCCCCTGAACAAAAACGGGCACAGCTTATTACCACCCGCCAACTGATCGAGAAGTGATCTCCGACACCAATCGCCTGTGATGCAGCAAATTGCCATTAATTCGGGAACTATTTCCCGAAGCCAAAGTTATCTGCTGTGTCAGAAACCTCGCTTGGATTATGGACAGCATCGAGCTACTAATTCGGCGCAATGCCTTTGATGTTTCCAGGTTATTTACTGCTTTAGCGGAACGGGCTAACAATTTTACCGCCCGATAGATTTGAGCAATAGGACTAATAAATTCTTCAGTCCTCATAGCGAGGACTTAATCGCGGCGGTTTCAACCGCTGCCGGACTTGGATGTAAACGATCAATATAAAGAATTTCAGCAATTATGAACGTACCAACCATGAACAAGCAAATTATTTTCGTAGACTCTTCTGTACAAGATTATCAAAACCTGATAGAGGGCGCAGATGCTAACGCCAAAATAGTCATTTTAAATGACAAGCGTAGTGGCATTGAACAAATTACCCAAGCACTGGCTAGTGAAAGTGGCATTCAAGCTGTTCATGTAGTTTCTCACGGCAACCAAGGCACTTTAAAACTCGGTGCAGACGTACTCAATGGGAATGACATCGAAAATTTCAACACTCAGCTAAAACAGTGGGGAAATGCCCTGACAGCAAATGGCGATATCCTACTTTATGGATGCGATGTAGCCGCCGGAGAAACTGGCAAGAATTTTGTCAAGCGATTGAGCGAACTCACTGGCGCAGATGTAGCAGCTTCCAACAACTTAACGGGTTCTGCGGCACTAGGCGGCGACTGGAATTTGGAATACAGCACCGGAAAAATTGAAAGCCCCTTAGCCTTTGAGTCAACGGTGCTGAAAGATTACCAGTCTACCCTCCCTATTCTTGTTAGCGAAACTTTTACAGGGTCGAGCGTTACTGGGTCTTGGATTTGGGCGGTGACTGGTGCTTCCAACCCCCCTGGTTTAACTGCTGGCCCTGGTTCTAACACCCCCCTGCAAAATTTGAACCTAGATACGGCGGGTAATGGTGCTTTGCGATTAACTTCAGCCAGCACAACTCAAGCCGGCTTTGTTCTTTACAACACCCCGATTACTTCCACCGCAGGCGTTAAAGTTACCTTTGACTTCTTTGCCTACAATGGTATCGCTGCCTTTGGCTCGCCGGGGGATGGGCTCAGCTTCTTCCTAGTTGATGGGACAGCTAACCCGACTTCGGCTGGAAGCAATGGAGCGGGTCTTGGTTACACCAATTTGAGTGGTGGCTATGTAGGAATCGGTTTCGATGAGTTTGGCAGTTTTAGCAGCACCGGACGAGATTCAGTAGCGGTTCGCGGATCTACAGGCACTGCCAACCCTCTTTTACAATCCGTGAGTGTGGCTGGTCAAGGTGGTATAGATGCTGGGAGTGTAGCTAACCGCAACGCCGCCTTAAGACGGGCGCAGATTATCTTAACGCCCAGTAACGCAGCCCAGCCAAATCGCCTGTCGGTAGCGATGGATTTTAATAACAATGGCAGCTTTGCTGATGCGGGTGAAACCATTATCGCTCCCTTCGACATTACTACTAGCAATGGCGCTGTACCAACTACCTTCAAATTTGGCTTTGCCGGCTCAACGGGAGCTGCTACAAATATTCACGAAATCCGCAATCTCATTTACGAGACCCCTACTATCGCCCCCATCCTCAACGATACGGTTGTCGTCACCCTCAATTCTGTCCTAGAAGATGCGGTTGCACCCACTAGCGCTGTCGGTACCCTCATCTCTTCTATTGCTACCATCGGCACGGGGCCAAATAACATCACCGACCTCGACACTGGCGCAGTAGCAGGTGTAGCCATCACCGCCGCCGACACAACCAACGGCAGTTGGTTTTACACCACAAATGGCGGTACTAATTGGAATGCCTTGGGCGCAGTATCCAATACCAACGCTCGCCTACTCGCCGCCGATGCCAATACCCGTATTTACTTCCGACCAAGCGCCAACTACAACGGCCCCGTCACCAACGCTATCACCTTCCGCGCCTGGGATCAAACGGCGGGTGCTAATGGTGGGACTGGGGACACCACTACCAACGGCGGCTCCACTGCCTTCAGCACTGCCACCGACACCGCAGCCATCACCGTCACCCCTGTCAACGACATTCCCAGTTTCACCGCCACCAACCCAGCCTCTGTCAACGAAGACAGCGGGGCGCAAACATTAACGACTTGGGCTACCTTCAACCCCGGCGCAGCCAACGAAGTCGGCCAAACTGCCACCTACACCGTCAGCAACATCGGCACCCCCAGCTTATTTGCCACATTACCTGCCGTAAATGCCAGTGGCAACCTCACTTACACACCCGCCCCTGACGCCTTCGGCACATCCACCTTCGATGTAAGAGTCCAAGACAGCGGTGGCACCCCCGGCGTCGATACCTCGACTACCCAAACCTTCACCATTACCGTTAACCCCGTCAATGATAAACCCAGTTTCAGTAACTTAGGAAATCAAACCCTAACAGCTTGGACAAACACAATTCAAACAGTTAGCAACTGGGCAAATACTGTTATCTTCGGTCCCGCAAATGAAGCCACTCAAACAGTTAGCAACTACACCGTTACTAACAACGACAACACCTTATTTACAACTCAACCAAGTGTAGCAGCCAATGGCACATTGACCTACACTCCCAGTGGTAAACCCGGTACCGCCACCGTTAACGTGCAACTCCAAGATAACGGCGGCATAGCGAATGGTGGTGTTGACACTTCCAGCCCAGCCACATCATTTAATATTACCATTCCCGTACCGAAAGTTAACCTCACTGCCAGCACAACTACTGCCAGCGAAGCCGGGACAACAGCTATTACCTTTACCGCCACTGCCGAAGGTAATGTCGTCGGCGCTCAAACCATTGATTTAGCATTAACTGGTACTGCTAGTGCTGCTGATTTTACTGGTACTATCCCCGCTCAAATAACTATAGCAGATGGGAGTAGTACGGGACAAGTAACTGTCACAGTTAATGATGATAATTTTATCGAAGGTACGGAAACAGCTACTTTAACAATTAGCAAGCCGTCAACAGGCATATCATTAGGAACTACTACTAACCAAAGTGTGACGATTACTGACAATGATACTGCGGGAGTAACCATCACACCTACGACACCTTTAACTACCACAGAAGCGGGTGGAACTGCTACATTCACCGTCAAGTTAAATACGCAACCAACAGCCGATGTCACCATTCCATTAACCAGCAGCAAAACTACCGAAGGTACTGTAGATAAATCCAGTTTAACCTTCACTTCTGCTAACTGGAATACTCCCCAAACAGTCACAGTTACAGGAGTAGATGACTCAATTGCTGACGGCAATCAAGCCTACCAAATCATCACCGCTGCTGATACAACTACCACAGATACCAACTACAAAAATCTCAAACCTGCCGATGTAGCTGTCACCAACACCGACATAGATACCACAGCACCCACAACACCCACGATCACAACTTCTGGGAGTACCAAAGGCACTCTGGCGGGTACGGCAGAACCGAACAGTACCGTGAACATCTTACAAGGCACGACTGCACTAGGTACTGCCACAGCGGATGCCGATGGTAACTGGACATTTACCCCCACGACAGCTTTAGCCGATGGCACTTATGCCTTCACTGCTACAGCCGCCGATGCTGCGGGTAATGTTTCTGAGGCTTCAACTCCAGTTAATCTCATCGTAGATGCCACAGCATCCACAGCCCCCACGATCACAACTTCTGGGACTACCAAAGGCACTCTGGCGGGTAAGGCAGAACCGAACAGTACAGTTAACATCTTACAAGGCACGACTGCACTAGGTACTGCCACAGCGGATGCCGATGGTAACTGGACATTTACCCCCACGAC
>NZ_JAUBPW010000064.1:0-40903 GCF_036700965.1 Microcoleus sp. Pol8_D6
CGTGCTTGGATGGCTCCGACAGACCAACCCCACGAAAACTTCATCTTCCCTGAAGAAGTTCTGCCTCGCGGTAACGCACTTTAAAAAAATCAGGATTTGGATTTCAGATTAATTTTATTTTTTTAACTTAATCTGAAATCCAAATCCCTATTCCCCGGCGCAGGCGCGGTACTCCCGTGCCCTACTAGGGAACAAAAAACCCAAAATCCAAAATCTAAAATCGTTGGAGGTTCTACCGGGTGGTAACGCTCTCTAATTCCTACGCAAGCGGTCGCGACCAAGAATCCTCCGGGTTCGCTTGGTGGTCTGGCAACGCTCGTTTGATCAATCTCTCCGGCAAACTGCTGGGCGCCCACGTCGCTCACGCTGGCTTGATCGTGTTCTGGGCCGGTGCAATGACTTTGTTTGAAGTCGCTCACTTTATTCCAGAAAAGCCCATGTACGAACAGGGCTTAATCTTGATGCCCCACATCGCTACTTTGGGTTGGGGCGTCGGCCCCGGCGGTGAAGTCACTGATATCTTCCCGTTCTTCGTAGTCGGCGTTCTTCACTTGATTTCATCTGCAGTTCTCGGTTTGGGCGGCATTTATCACGCCGTTCGCGGCCCGGAAGTTCTCGAAGAATACTCTTCTTTCTTCGGGTACGACTGGAAAGATAAGAACCAGATGACCAACATCATCGGCTATCACCTAATTTTGTTGGGTGGCGGTTGCTTGCTGCTGGTAGCTAAGGCCATGTTCTTCGGCGGTGTCTATGACACTTGGGCTCCGGGCGGCGGCGACGTGCGTATTATCACGAACCCCACTCTGAATCCGGCTGTGATTTTTGGCTACTTGGTGCGCTCTCCTTTTGGTGGCGAAGGCTGGATTGTCAGCGTCAACAACATGGAAGACATCATCGGCGGTCACATCTGGCTGGGCCTGATTTGTATCGCTGGCGGTGTTTGGCACATTTTGACCAAGCCTTTCGGCTGGGCTCGCCGCGCCTTAATCTGGTCTGGCGAAGCTTACCTGTCTTACAGCTTGGGTGCTTTGTCCCTGATGGGCTTCATCGCTTGCTGCTTTGTCTGGTTCAACAACACTGCTTACCCCAGCGAATTCTACGGCCCGACGGGCCCGGAAGCTTCTCAAGCGCAAGCTTTGACCTTCCTGATCCGCGACCAACGCTTGGGTGCTAACGTCGGTTCTGCACAAGGCCCCACCGGTCTGGGTAAATACCTGATGCGCTCTCCTACTGGCGAAATCATTTTCGGCGGTGAAACGATGCGTTTCTGGGATTTCCAAGGCCCTTGGTTGGAACCCTTGCGCGGTACTAACGGTTTGGACTTGAACAAAATCAAGAATGACATTCAGCCTTGGCAAGCTCGCCGCGCTGCTGAGTACATGACTCACGCTCCTTTGGGTTCTTTGAACTCTGTGGGCGGTGTGGCGACTGAAGTTAACTCGTTTAACTTCACTTCTCCTCGTTCTTGGCTGTCCTGTTTCCACTTTGTGATGGGTTTCTTCTTCTTGGTCGGCCACTTGTGGCACGCTGGTCGTGCTCGCGCGGCTGTCGCTGGCTTTGAGAAGGGTATCGATCGCGAAAATGAACCAGTGCTGGCTATGCCAGACTTAGACTAATCGATCGAATTTATTTCTGATTTGATTGTCTAGTTGAAAAAGGCTCCTGCTTAACGGCAGGAGCTTTTTTTTGATCTAAAAATATCTGAAAAAGCTGCGGATTGTCTATCTACTGTTCTCCGATCCCCTAGCAGCAGATACAATCCTAGACCTAGAAACCCGGTTTCTGAGTTAACCTGTTGAATTATGCTGTTTCTTTCCGTCAGCTCGTTCCTCAGCCAGCTTTTGCATCCAGGACTGAGATATTTCGGTGCGACCTTCATCGCTGGCGGTGAATGACTCTACAAGTCTTGAAACTTGACAATTTTAATCTTTTGGGGTATCGAGCTTGCAAGGCAGGCTCTACAAAGTTTATATTTAAAGTAGCAAAGTTTTAATCCCACACAAATGGAAAGTTGCAATGGAAAGTTGCAATTTTAAGGCAGATCACTACAGGTGCAAAACTAATCGACGATCGCCCTCAGGATATTTATATTTTATTAAATGGCTGTGCTTGCCGATTTTTTTAACAGGCACAAAACTTTTGGGCCGCTTACTATTATTGCTAGGAAAGCAAAAGATTAATAATGGACTCATTGAAGATCGAAAATCTCAAGGTGAGGTTTGATCGAGCAAATTTGCTCGAACGCATCGCCAACCGCATTCGTCGCTCTCTAGAACTACCGGAAATTCTGAGCGCAACAGCAGCAGAAGTTCAATCCTTCTTGGGAACAGACAGAGTAAAAATCTACAAATTTCATAGCGACCGTAGCGGTGAAGTGATTGCCGAATCAATTAACGGCAACCGCTTGCCATCCCTATTGGGTCTGCATTTTCCAGCAGACGATATTCCGCCTCACGCCCGCGAACTGTTCGCCCAAGTACAGGTGCGATCAATCGTCGATATAGATTCCGGCCAGCTAGGCCAAAGTCCGCGCCGCGAGGCGGTTTCCGGCCAACTGCTGCCCGACGACCAAATGCGCTTTCGTGCGGTTGACCCCTGCCACGCTGAATACTTGACTGCACTGGGCGTCAAGGCTTGCTTGGTAGTACCAATTTTTCACGGCGAAGAATTGTGGGGATTGTTGGTATCTCACCACTCCGAGTCCCGGAGTGTGGGAGAAAACGAACTCCAAGGCGTTCAGATGGTGGCAGATCAGCTCGGCGTCGCCATAGCCCAATCAACCCTCCTCGCCGAAGCGAGGGCGAAAGCTCAACGGGAAGCTGCCGTCAACCGCGTGGCTGCTGCCCTTAACTCCCAGCCGGCGATTGAACTCCAAACGGCTTTGGTAGAATCGGTAGCAGCACTAGACGCCGCGGGCGGCAGGCTGTGCATTTTCGCCACGCCATTCATTTCCGACAGCAGCAAGGTTACGAATCGAGTTCCCTATTCGGATAACTCCACTGGCGAACTCACAGTCTACACTTGTGGCTTAGGGCCGAAGATGGGAATTTCCGCAAAATACCCGCAGGTTGAGCAATACAGCGTTTGGCACGAATATTTTAAATCCGGCGAGCAACAGGTTTGGGCAATTCCCGACTTGTACCAAATTAGCAGTTTGAGAAGCCTACAACCTGCATTTCGATCGACCAAAATTCGCAGCATTTTAATCGTACCACTCAGAACCCGCCAGCACATATTCGGTTACTTGACCATTTTTCGAGAAGAATTTGACACCGAAACTCTCTGGGCTAGACAGTTTGATAGCGACGGGCGGCTTGCCCAATCTCGGATATCTTTTGAAGCCTGGAAAGAGTCAAAAACTGCCCAAATTCGCGACTGGAAGGCTGAAGAAATTGAATTGATGCAAATTTTTGGCACTCACTTTTCTAATGCTATTAACCACTACCAACTCGATCAACAAATAGAGGAACTTAACACAAATTTAGAAAATCAAGTTCAAAAGCGCACCGCTCAACTACAGCAGTTGACCCAACAGCAGCGAGTGCTGTTTGAAGTCGTGGCAAAAATGCGGAAATCCCTCGACTTGAACAAGATTTTTAGCACGATGTCCCAGGAAGTGCGGCGGGCTTTAAATGCAGATAGAGTTGGGGTTTACCGCTTCGATGCCGCATCGCAATTTAATGACGGCGAATTCGTTGCTGAAGATGTTTTGCCAGATTTTGTGTCAGCAATGGCAGTCAAACTGCACGATCACTGCTTTGGAGAAAACTACGCCAATCTTTACTCTCAGGGGCGAGTTCACACCATGTCCGATATCAGACAGGCCGGACTGCAAGATTGCTATGAGCAACTATTGGAGCAATTTCAAGTCAAAGCTACTTTAGTTGCACCGATTATGAAAGGCAAGGATCTTTGGGGGTTGCTGTGCGTGCACCAGTGTTCGGCTCCCCGCAACTGGGAATCTTCCGAAATTAAGTTTGCTACCCAAATTTCCGCTCAGCTCAGCATCGCTTTAGAACAAGCAGATTTGCTCGCTCAAACTCAGCAGCAAGCAGTTGACTTGCAGCGGGCAGCAGAGCAGGAGCGGATACTATTTGAGGTAGTTGCTAAGATTCGACAATCTCTCGATTTAGATACAATTTTTTGCACGACAACTACAGAATTGCGGCGGATTTTAAATGCAGATAGAGTTGGCATTTATCGCTTCGATCCGAGTTCAAAGTTTAATGAAGGCGAATTTATTACCGAAGATGTTTTGCCAGATTTTCCTTCAGCAATGGATGTGAAAGTTCGCGATCAGTGTTTGGGAGAGAACTATGCAACTAAATACAGCCAGGGACGCATTCAAGTGCTGCCCGATCTCGAAACTGCGGGCTTCTCCGACTGCCACGCTGCTATTTTAGCTCAATTTCAAATAAGAGCTCAGGTGATTATACCACTGATGAATGGCAGCGAACTTTGGGGTTTGCTGTGCGTGCACCAGTGCGGCAGTTCCCGCAATTGGAACAGTTCGGAAATTCAGTTTGCTACGCAAGTAGGAACTCAGTTGAGCGTAGCATTAGAACAAGCCGATTTGCTTGCTAAAACGCGGCAGCAAACTATCGATTTGCAGTGGGCAGCCGAGCAACAGCGGATACTGTTTGAAGTAGTGGCCAAGATTCGAGAATCTCTCGATATCAAAGCAATTTTTAAGACTGCAACCCAAGAAGTTTGTCAGTGTATGCAAGTTGATAGAATTGCTGTCTATCAATTTAATCCTGATTGGAGCGGCCATTATGTGGCAGAGTTTGTGAAAGATGGCTGGATAAAATTGGTAGGGGAAGGTATCAGTACGGTTTGGCAAGATACTTATTTGCAGGAAAACCGAGGCGGCAGATATGTCAATAATGAAACTCTAGCCGTTGACGATATCTATCAAGTTTGCCACTCGGAGTGTGTTGTGGGTATTTTAGAACAATTCCAAGTGAAGGCTTATGCGATCGCGCCGATTTTTGTAGGACAAGAACTTTGGGGTTTGCTGACAGCGTATCAACATTCTGGAACCCGCAGTTGGCAAAGTTCAGAAGTTAACTTTTTAGCTCAGATTGCTAATCAGTTAGGCGTAGCTATCCAACAAGCGGATTTGCTGGCTCAAACCAGGCGCCAAGCAGAACAAATCGCTCAAAGTTTAAAGGATTTGCAGCACACTCAAGCTCAATTGATTCAAACTGAAAAAATGTCTGGTTTAGGGCAACTGGTAGCCGGGATTGCTCACGAAATTAACAATCCGGTTAACTTTATTTACGGCAATCTCAATCACGCTAGTGAATATACTGCTAGCTTACTGAGTTTGCTGGAACTTTACCAGCAGAAATATCCCGCTTCTAGTCCTGAAATAGACAAATTGAGTGAAGATATTGACTTGGAATTTCTGCTAGAAGATTTGCCAAAATTGCTATCTTCAATGAAGGTGGGAGCCGATCGCATCCGGCAAATAGTTCTGTCATTAAGGAATTTCTCTCGTCTTGACGAAAGTCAAATGAAGGCGGTTGATATTCACGAGGGCATTGACAGCACGCTGTTAATTTTACAGCACAGGCTGAAATCTAATGCGGAAAGTGCAAACATTGTGCTAGTTAAAGAATACGGCATTTTGCCTCTAGTCGAGTGTTATGCTGGACAGTTGAATCAGGTATTTATGAATGTAATTGGGAATGCGATCGATGCTTTGGAATCGCACAAGTTGCTCGGGGGTCAATCTGTAACTCCTCAAATTAAAATCTCTACTGCTATCGGTCAACTTAATGATACTGTTCCTAGCGCGGTGATTCGGATTTCTGACAACGGCACGGGAATTTCGGAATCTATGAGAAAACGCATATTTGACCCTTTTTTCACCACTAAGTCGGTCGGGAAAGGTACAGGATTGGGACTGTCAATTAGTTACCAAATTGTGGTAGAGAAACACGGTGGCGTTTTAAAATGCAATTCGGAATTGGGGAAGGGTACTGAGTTTGTGATCGAGATTCCGCTTCGACAGCAACCAGCAGTCATTACTCATTAGTAATTATTGTAAAATCCAGCTAACAGTCAACACTCAACAATCACGGACACAGCAATCATAATTGATATAATTAATCTGCGTTAATCTGTGTTAATCTGCCCTCATCTGCGGTTAAAAAAAAGAGAATTTATGAACCGCAGATGACAAGGGATAAACTCAGATTCACGCAGATGAAAAGAAGAGATATATGAATAATTCTGATTAAGCTGTTGTGGATTTAAATTGTATGTTGAGGGCGGGCAATATGCCCACGCCACAAGAAGGAAAATTTATTTTACCATGCAATTTAAATGCGTATTAGGTTAACAGATTTGGAACCAGGATTAATATCAAATCCGTTAGCATCGGAATAGTAAATTAGAGTTGACGGTTGACTGTTGACTGTTCACGGTGTCAACCGTCAACATCATAAGGAGTGTAACCGGAAATGATATTAATTGGCTTTCATAGATTAGTTTCGCTCTTTTGTAGTTCTTGTTGAAGAGTATTCTTGACACGATCGTACTCACCCTCGATTTGAGCCAATAGGGTTGAGGCTTGATCTAGTTCACCAGAGGTACTGATGACTTCTAACCTGCTACAAAGCTGGGCGAGAGGAGCCGCGCTTAGATTCGCACTACTGCCTTTGAGGGTATGAGCCACTCGCTTTAGGGTTTGAGTATCCGCTTGGGCAATCGCTAATTTCATAGCTTGTAGCAACTTTAAAGATTCCTCGAAGTAGCAGTTCGCCAGCAAGCTCAAAATCTGGGTTGAATCTTCATCGATGCTGCTACAGAAGGCTTGCAGTTCTGTGAGGTTGACCGCTGGTACATCAATTTCTGGCTTCTTGCTATCTGATTCATCTTTTTGGGGCTGCTGCGGTTCGGGGTTGGGTGGACACTGACTCAGCGCTTGGATGAGAGCATCTACTCGAATTGGTTTACTGATATAGTCATTCATTCCAGCATCAAGACAAACTTGACGATCGCCCTGCATGGCATTTGCCGTCATGGCAATAATTCGGGGACGAGCATGAGCCGGCCACTCCTGGCAAATACGACGGCTGGCTTCTAGTCCATCCATCTCTGGCATTTGTACATCCATCAACACTAGATCGTAAGGCTGGCGATTCAGGGCTTCCAAGACTTCTAATCCATTGGCAGCAACATCGGCCCGGTATCCCAAACGCTCCAACAGCAGCAGTGCCACCTTCTGATTCACCAGATGATCCTCTGCTAACAGAATTCGCAGTGGAAGTCTCTGGGCCAGTTTCATATCATCCTGAACAGATCTAGGGTGCTGTTGCTGAACTTTTTTCGGTTGAGCTTGTAGCACATGGATCAGTATTTGATAGAGCTGGGATTGTTTGATGGGTTTGCTTAAAAAAGCCGCAAAGTGGGTGGAGAGCGCTGAAGAACTCGCTTCTGGGTAGCCCATTGAAGTCAGCAACACTAGGGGTAAACGGTGGCACTTAGGATGCTGGTGGATAGCTGAGGCGAGTGTGAGGCCGTCCATTTGTGGCATTTGCATATCTAAAATAGCCACATCAAAGGTTTCTCCACTCTCAAGCCAGTTGAGCGCTTCTACAGCCGATGGGGCAGCCAGACTCTGCATCCCCCAAGTCTCTGCTTGCAAAGTCAGAATTTGTCGGTTAGTGGGCTGGTCATCCACGATTAATAAACGCTTGCCAGATAGTTCTGGTACCATTTCCATCGGTTCCGCTAACTCAGTAGCAACAGCGGATGCCACAATGGTGAAGTAGAAGGTAGAACCCATTGTGACTCGATTAAGCTTAGCGGCTTGCCATTTTGGTGAAGGGGTTCCTCCGACGTGACCTCTGGTCTCAACCCACATCATGCCGTTCATCATTTCACTAAGTCGCTTACTAATCGCCAGACCTAAACCAGTCCCTCCATACTGCCGAGTCGTCGAAGCATCTACTTGACTAAATGACTTGAACAGTCGATCGAGCCGGTTGGCTGGAATACCAATGCCTGTGTCTTGAATGGCAAACTGGATTTCATACAAGCTTTCTGACAAGTTACCTGACTCAGAAATCGTTTTCTCAGAATCAACTAAAGAGGCTTCCACGGAAATGGTAACTTCCCCAGTTTCAGTAAACTTAATCGCATTGTTGAGCAAGTTAACTAGAATCTGACGCAGACGGGTGACATCACCCAAAATCAACTTAGGAGTCTGAGGCTGGATGAGGTAGCCCAACTCAATATCCTTCTCATCTGCTTTAACTGCAAGTTGATCGATCGCACCTTCTATGCAATCTCTCAAGCTCAAGGGATGCTTTTCTAGCTCCAGCTTGCCCGACTCAATTTTGGAGAAGTCAAGGATGTCGTTGATGATGCTCAGAAGCGCATCCCCACTATTGCGAATCGTCTCTATAAAGTCTCGCTGTTGAGCCTTGAGTTCTGTATCTAGCAGCAGTCCCGTCATGCCAATAACCGCATTCATGGGAGTGCGAATTTCATGGCTCATCATCGCCAGAAATTCACTTTTGGCTCGGTTCGCAGCTTCTGCTTCTCGTCTAGTTTGCTCCAGGACACAGTTTTTCAGAGTTAATTCTTCTCGTTGTCGAGTTTCTTGCTCTAGTAATTTGGCTTGAGCCAGAGCAATTCCTACTTGAGTCGCGACGGATTCTAGCAACTCCACTTGATCGGGAGTCCAACTACGGTAGCGATCGCACTGGTGCAAACAAATGGCACCATTCGGTTCTCCTTGGTAAGAAGTTCGCACTGCTAACATCGATTTTAATTTGAGACTGGTACAAATTGAATGAGTACAGGTGAGCAATGAATCGCAATAGACATCCCCGGAGGCGAGCGCTTCATCTTGAGCCATCAACTGTTTTGTATAAGCAGGACTCGCAGCCAGAAGGTCATGCTCGCCGCTGGGGGCAGATCCGGGTGCTAGATACTCTGCAACGACAGGAAACTGAGGCTGTGGATTGTCCAGGTATGTGCGAATTAAGCAGCGACTGACCCCAAATGCTTGCCCGATCTGAATAGCCGCCGTTTCAAATATCTGCTGAGCATTGAGGCTTTGACGAATTTCTTGGGTAATTTGCTTCAGCAGTAGGGCTTTTTCCAATTGTCGTTGTAGTGCTTCTTCTGCCTGCTTGCGATCGCTAATATCCTTCATGAAGCAGTGATGCCCCACACAGACATTTTGCTCATCATAAGCAGAGACCATCACCACTTGTTTATAGAACATAGAGCCATTTTTTCGCATCCCCCTAGCTTCTAGTTCGACTCTGCCGTCTCTCAACATTTGCTGATAAGCAGCCACCATCCTTCCAACATCTTCAGGATGAACAGTTTTTTGCCATTCCATCCCTAGCATTTCCTCTGGCTGATATCCGCAGATGGTGGCATAAGTTTCGTTAATAGAGACATAGCGTCCTTGAGTATCCAGCCGAGAAATGCCTGCCACGGCATTTTCTAGCGCTGCACTCATTTGTTGCAGTTCCGCTTCGGCGCGTTTGCGATCACTAATTTCAATTAGAATGCAACCCACTGCTATAGGCTGCTCTGCATCCTTGAAAATGGGAAAGTGAGAAACTAGCCAGTAGCGCTTGACACCCGTTTGACTCGATAGTGCTGTGCTCATTTCCAAGTTGATGGAAGGTTTTCCGGTTGCTAAAACCTGTTGTAACAGTGCATTTACATCAGGAGCAAATTCTCCCAAAATATCATCGGTTGTCTTAACTAAGTGATCCTCTACAGGGTAGCCATTAATTTCAGCTAGTGCCTCATTGATTTGTAAAAATTTAAACTGCCGATCGTGGATACATAGCCCCACCCCTGCTAGGGAAGCTCCGTTAAAGAAAGCATTCAATAATTGCTCTCTGGCTTGAATTTCCTGCTCCAACTTTTTGCGATCGGTAGTATCGCTGTGAGAACCAATCATACGAACAACTTTGCCCGCTTCATCCAAAAGCGCTTGCCCTCGAGCTAAAATCCATTTGTAGCTCCCATCCTTGCAAAGCAATCGATGTTCTGTAATATAAAAGGGAGTTTTGCCCTCAAAGTGATCTTGAATTACTTGCATCACCCAATTGAGATCATGGGGATGCACCCGCTTGCTCCATTCATCCAGGTGATTAGGGATTTCATGGTCTTCGTAGCCCAACATCTCTTTCCAGCGAGCCGAGAAGAATACTTCATTGGTGTTGACGTTCCAATCCCATACCCCATCATTACTACCACGTAGGGCGAGTTCCCACCGCTCTTCACTCGCTTGCAGAGCGACTTCTGCCTCATGCCGTTCAATTTCACTACCAATCCATTGAGCCATCAGCTTCAGTAATTCCAGATGGGCAGATTTAAAATTGTCTGCACGGCGAGATTTACTAGAAAAGCTGAGGGTACTGTAAACTTTGCCTGCAACTAACACTCGTGTTCCAATATAAGCTTCTATGCCAAAGGCAAGATAGGCAGGATGGTAGCACCATTTTGAGGTGCCTGTATGTTGGATGGTTAGGGGTTCATTTGTGTCTAAAGCTTCACAGCAAAAAGTTTGCTTAATATCAAGGGCATCACCTGGTTTCAGGATTCCATCGGGCGATCGCGCAACCATCACCTCATAACGATTATCTTGCACGCGAGCCAAGATGCCACTTTCAAGCCCAAAATTCTGACATCCCATGTCAATCAACGCTTGGATGCGCTGCTCAAAATTGAGATTTTGGGTAGAAGTAACTTCATATAAAGCTCGTATCGCTGCCTCTCTTGTTCTTAGTTCAGCTTCGGCTTGTTTACGTCTCTGAATTTCCCCTTTGAGAGATCGATTGATTCTGGATAATTTTTGCGTTCGTTCTTGAACCCGCTGTTCTAATGTGGCGTTGGCCTGTTTAATCTCCCTAAACTTTTGATTGAGTGCGATCGCCATCAATTGAAAATTGCGAGCAAGCTCATTGATTTCAGTAACAGAACTATGTTTCCATTCAAATGTTTCTTCTGAAAGCTTGTTGGGTAAGTCAGCAGTCGCACCAGCTAAATAGGATAATGGCTTGACCAGTCGTTCGCTAACCAGCGTTGCAAACAAAAATGCCAACATTGTGATGACGAGTAGAATACTCAAGTCAGCCTTGTAGCGATTTTGTAAATTTTCTACATAGGGAGAGGCTGGAATTTCTAAACGTAATCTCCAGTCCAGGTCGGAGTTAATTGTAAATTCCTGTATATACAGAGAGTTTTTCCAACGGGTCATCGGATTGCCATTGCTAGGAAGCCACTGCTGCAAGGTTCCCTCTAAGGTGCGAGTGCTGCCGCTCTTTGACTCCTGAACCCTGGTCAAAAGCTTTTCGTCGGATTGATTACTCGCAATGACTCGGTTGTTTTCATCGAGCAATGTAATGCGTAATTGCCGATCGTTCCTCTGGAAAATGTAGAGAGATTTGAGCTTGCTCAATCCTAATAAACCGTGGAGCACCCCAATAAAACGACCTTGAACTTGGAGGGGTACATTCAATCCTACATGAGGTTCGTCCATTAATAAATCTTTGTGGATAGAAGTCATCCAAGGTCTCGATCGCTCTTGAGCCAGGGTAATGAGAGATTTATGTTCCGTGCTTTCTTCGATCAAGCGCCGACGGGTTTGATTAAAAGGAGAAGAATTAGCTAAAATTCTTCCCGATGAATCGGCTACATAAATTTGGTTAAAATCTGGCAACAAATGCTCGATTAGACTAAGATTTTCTTGTAATTTATCGGATGATTTGATCGCTGTATTAGCAGCAGTTGATGCTTCAGGGATGAGCGATTTTTCAGCTAATGTATTTACAGCTAAGAGATGTCGCTGATGCCATCTAGATATGGCGCTAGTGAGAGTTTTTGCGTTTGTTTGTAACTCCGTTTGCACCGTCGTTTGGATTTGACCAATAAAGTATCTACCATCAAAAACTAATAGGAGCAGTCCGGGAAAAAAGACAAAAGCCACCAACAGATGAAAAATAGTTTGTTGTAAAGAGAGGGCGAGATTTTTTGAATGAGTAACCCACCGATAAATCGGCGCATACGAAATGATTAAGCTGGCCACTAAGGCATTAAAAATGCCGTTTGCTGCTTGTTTGCACATAACGAGGATGGCCTGATTCGCGTCCATGTGCATCATTTGACCGTAGAAAAGCCAAACGAGGGGCATTCCAATTAAGAACCAGTAAATCCCATCGAATAAAAGGAGGTTCGGATGTTTGCGCTTCTTGCAAAGAAACCCTACAAACAGAGCTTCAATTACCAAAATAATCGTGGCGTATGGATGATTCCAAAGGAAATAAGTATAGCTGCCTGCTATTAGACCAGCCAAGCCTCCCCAGCCCCAGCCGAAATAGTAAGCAATAATCAGTATTGCAATACTGCCAAAGAGGAAATCCACTCCAAATAACAGAGACACACTGAAATAGTTGCCCAGAAAACCCGCAACAGTGAGAAGGGCGATCGCACCTAACCATCTTTTATCACGCACTGAGCTAGACCCTCCCATAAACTTCTAGAATCGCTAGTTGCTGAATATGATCTGATTCCGATAAAAAAAGTGCCATAGAGCCGATCTGTTATTTACCTGACAGTTTCTCTGAAGATCGCACCACCGATTATTTAAGTTTTCAAGCAGCAATCAAGGCTTACTCATGCAGGAGTTGATATTTCGCTCAATTTTTAAGAAAAAATTATTCCCAATTACGAGAGGTATAGTTTTTACTCTTATGATTTAATGAGTGAACTCATTAACTGTATGAGTTTTGGTACAAAAAGTATTACGACCTTGGTCTTTGGCTTGATAAAGTGCTGCATCTGCAGCAGTAATTAAAGTTTCTGGCAGGCTCTCTTGGGTGGGAATCACAGTGGTAATACCGAAGCTGAGGGTAATGCAATGATTCGGAGAACTCTTATGGACTATTGCTAAAGCTTGGACGCGAGCCTGAATTTTTTTAACGATTTGGACGGCTCCCTCAAGCTCTGTTTCGGGCAAAATCACTACAAATTCTTCACCTCCATAACGTGCGACTAAATCTCCAGCTCGATTAATACTGCCATTGAGAGCTGCGGCAACTTGCTGTAAACATACATCCCCTGCTTGGTGTCCATAAGTATCGTTGTAAGGCTTGAAGAAATCGATATCACACAAAATTAGTGACAAAGGAGTTTGCTGCCTCGTCATGCGTCGCCACTCGTGCTCTAGCTGTTCGTCAAACTGACGGCGATTGGCAATCTGAGTCAAACCGTCAATTGACGCTAGGTATTTTAATTGTCGATTGGCGGCCTCTAGTTGCTTGTAAAGTAGGGTTTGTTGCTGTTGCAAGTGGAATTGCTGAATCAACCGCCGCACTCTCTGTCGCAGAACAGCCCAGTGAATTGGTTTGGTTATATAGTCAGCCGCTCCTGCTGCAAACGCTCGATCGACAGATTCTTTGTCTTCCAAGCTAGTAATCATCAAAATAGGTGGGCGATCGCTCTCTGGCACTTCAGATAATTTTTGACAACAAGCAAAACCATCCATAGTAGGCATCACTGCATCTAGTAGGATCAGGTCTGGATGTACTTCCTCATAAGCTGCTAGCCCTGTCAACCCATCACTAGCTTCGGCCACTCGGTATTTTTCCTTCTGTAAATACAGTCGAAGTTGCAAACGAATCAAAGCATCGTCATCCACAATCAGAATTAGAGAGGACGGTTCCGTAGATGGGTTAGTCGAAATGGCTGACTCTTCTAATGATTGATACATACGTCATGGTGTATCTCAAGCTTTGGAAACATTCTAGCCTAGCATATTTTGAGCTTGGGATGGAAAGTTAAAAATTGGCAAATATGTCATAAATTATACACTAGATAAGCTGCCGCAACAACATCCTAGGCAGCGTCCGGTTTGTTAAACCAACGGCCACAGTCTACTTAAAAAGTATCGCTTTTTTTCGGGTATATAAAGTCTGGTAACTTGCGCTAATTTTTGTAAATATGTAATTATTTTTAGGGCATTAAACAGTTTTTACAACGTCGAGCGAGCTTTGACGAACGATCGCCTGTTATCTGGCGATCGCCCGTGGGATAATATGCTATATTTCTCAACTTTATTCCTGCTTTTTCAGGTGCATCACATTCCTCCGTTGTCCCACGAGCAATCGTCCGCTCTATTTTTGGGTAATACATCTGATTGTCACACGATCGCGTATAGCTTCGCCCTTGGTTGAGCCTTTGTCCCCACCAGCAAGCTCTGACTGCAAAAAGGCGTAAGCTTTGTTAAGAAACATCAACAGCTTTCAGGGCTAGCTGGGATAGGTTTTTGCTCTTTTTTCTCCCCATAATCCCCCCAGATAGTGTCTCAACTCATGTCTTTGTGCTAGAGTGGCGAACACATCGTCACAGCATTAGCACCATCTTTCAAAGCATGGGGCATGGCTATGGAAACTGTTGCTCTCATCAGATTCCATTAGGAAACAGACTAACCTAAAAAGTTTACTCTATATATCTTAACTCTATTTCTCGCTCAAATTTTAGCTAAAGTCCCACTATTAAAAATATAGCAATCCTAAATCATTATCAAGACTATGATACAATTATATGCAATACTTGATTGTGACCATAAAAAAATGAATAACTTACAACTGCAAGAAAAAGATATGGAAAAAGAAATAGCCCAATTAGAAGATTTCATTAAAAGCGATATCGATGCCAGAGAACTAAAACGAGCAATAGCTGTAAGGATGGCGCTTTCAGGTAATATCTACAATGAAATCAGCAAAATATTAGGTGTAAGGAATTTTTTTATTGGTTATTGGAAAAAACAATTTAAAACCAAAGGCATCGCCGGAATCAAACTAGGACATAAAGGGTCAAAAGGGTATTTAACAGATCGAGAAAATACTGAAGTAATCGAGTGGTTAAAGAATAAAGAATATTGGAATTTAGATGAGTTGGTTACTTATTTAGCTCAAGAGTTTGGTGTGATGTATAAATCAAAACAGAGTTACTATGAACTTTTCGACCGGGCGAAAATAAGTTGGAAAAAAACTCAAAAAGCTAATCCTAAATTTGATAAAGAACTGGTAAAAAAAAAGACGGAAGAGATTAACGATATTTTATTTAAAAACAAGGCTGGTATAGAGTCTGGGGAAATAATAGTATTGTTTTTAGATGAATGTCATCTACTTCATGGTGATCTAACTGGTTATGTTTGGGGTCAATCAAAAATCAGAATTGAAGTCCCAATTACCAATGAAAAAGATAGACAAACTTATTTTGGCGCGCTCAATTATCAAAGCAAAGAATTCCATATTCAGAGCCATCCATCTGGTGATGGAGAATCCACAATTAAATTCATAAAATACTTACAAAATAAATATAAAAATCGCAAGATTATCTTGATTTGGGATGGAGCTATTTATCATAAATATGGAGAATTTAGAGACTTTTTATTTGAACTAAATGGTGACAAAGAACCTGAGAATTGGTCAATTACTTGTATTTTATTTGCTCCCAATGCTCCCCAACAGAATCCCGTTGAAGATATTTGGCTACAAGCTAAAAACTTTTTAAGAAAGTATTGGTATTTATGTAGATCTTTTAAAATTGTCAAGTTTTTGTTTGAGTTTTTTACTAACGAACATAAATTTGATTTCCCCAAAATACGTCAATATACTTACACAGAGAAAATCATTTAGGATTGATCTAGATATAGAAAATCATTTAGGATTGCTATAGAAGCTATACTATGAGCACTTGGAAAGAGTAAATTAACTTGATGGAGATAACTTACTATGACAGTAGCACTAGCTAATTTTTCTCAAAGCGTTCAAAAAACGAAAGAAGTTTGGACGGAACAAGTCGGAAAAGCCGTTAATTCTGTTTCAGAAGCAACAGCACAAGCTAAATCTTCTCTATCCGAAACTGCGTATCAGGCAAAAGAAGCTCTCACTCAAACTACGAATTCTGCCGTTAATACTGTTAATGAAGCTACGCATAATGCTTTAGGTACTGTAGCAGATAAAACAGAAAAAGCGAGAGTTTCTATATCTGAAGTCGCCAATCAAGCAGTTAGTCGCGTCAGTGAAAGTACCAACAAAGCAGTTGATGCTGTTTCTCACTCTGCGGCAACTGCTAAAGAAACTATTAATCAAACTACTAACTCGGCTGTCAATACTCTGAATCAAAGCACTAGCCAAGCTGTAGAGACTGTAAATCAAGCTACAGAAAAGGCTAAGGCTTCATTAGAAGATAGCATTAACAAGGCGACAAATATGACCGATGCCGCTGCCAATGCCCTTCAAAGCGCTATCAATGGTACTGTCAAAGATTGGATTAATTCTCACCCTGTAGTCTTCTGGTTGGTGAGTCATCCGCTGATATCTTTAGCAATGTTGCTACTATTTATATTCATGATCTGGGGTTTATTACAGGCTTTAGGTAGCTTTTTTGCAGAAGGATGGTTATTTATTCTGCAAAGCCCTGGAAAATTTATGCAAGGGGTTTTGAGTGTCGGATCTAAATCTGTAAGTAATGTCGGTGGAGTGGCTGTAAACTCATTGGTTTCAAAGAATCCCGAATACAAAAATAATTCAGCTTTACAATTGAGGGGAGTTGAATCAAACAGTTTAGAGTCTCAAGAACGACTTGCTAATATTTTGACAAGGTTGGAGGCAATTCGACAAGAGCAGAATCAGCTTTTACAAGAAGCGTCGGCTATTTTAGGCAACAAAATTAAGGCAGAGTGAGAAGGTGTGGGGCGATCGCAACTCGTGGTAAATTTAAGAGATAAAGGCTTTCCATCAAAGCCAGATCCATGAAGGCTTGTAGTCGATCGCTCAAAACGCCATGCCCGATTCCGAATTTTCCGATGATTTAAAATGGACGCCAGAAGCCAAGGCGAAGCTGAAAAATATTCCCTACTTTGTCCGGGGACAAGCCCGCGTCCGCATCGAGCAGTTGGCCCGCGAAGCCGAAACCGAAGTCGTCACCGTTGACTTAGTTGAGCAAGCTCGCATTGAGTTTGGGCAATAAGAGCTCGAAAGGTACCCTAAAGCTTTACACTATAATTTGCCTGATTTTGATGTTCACAGAGCTACTGAGTCACCCGTGCGGAAAATAGTTATTGCTGGCAACTGGAAAATGTACAAAACTAGGACTGAATCCCTAGAGTTTCTTCAAGGATTCATGTCCTGCCTGACGGAAACCCCAGAGGAACGGGAAGTCGTGCTTTGCGTTCCCTTCACTTCCTTGGCTGTCCTCTCGAAAAATTTGCACGGCAGCCGGATCAGACTCGGTGCTCAGAACGTCCACTGGCAAGAGTCTGGAGCTTTTACTGGGGAAATTTCCGGGCCAATGCTGAGTGAACTTGGTGTCCGTTATGTCATCATCGGCCACAGCGAGCGACGCCAATATTTTGGGGAAACTGACGAAACGGTGAATTTGCGGCTGAAAGCTGCTCAGAAATACGATTTAATTCCGATTCTGTGCGTTGGGGAAACCAAGCAGCAGCGAGATGCAGGGGAAACTGAATCTCACATTTTTTCTCAGTTGGAAAAAGATCTAGTTGGTGTTGACCAAAATAAGTTGGTAATTGCTTACGAGCCGATTTGGGCGATCGGCACTGGCGATACTTGCGAAACGAAGGAAGCTAACCGAGTTATTGGTTTGATTCGCAGTAAATTGACTAATCCGGGCGTGCCAATTCAGTACGGCGGCTCTGTTAAACCGGAGAATATTGATGAAGTTATGGCGATGCCTGAGATTGACGGGGTTCTGGTAGGCGGTGCTAGTTTGGAAGCTGCGAGTTTTGCTCGAATTGTCAATTATCAGTAATTAGGTAATTGCTAATTGGTAAGTGTTAACTGGTAATTGGAACAAGGGCAGCGGGAATTAAACAGCGATCGCCTACAATTGTGATGTGCCGTTCAGTGTTTCTCGGATCGGGAGAATTAACCTATGACTGCGATCGTTAAACCCAAGCCAGCCTTAGACGAGTTCCTCAAACTTCCTGAAACTGAACCGGCCTCAGAATTTCTTGAGGGACAAATCATTCAGAAGCCCATGCCTCAAGGTGAACACAGCGTACTTCAAGGTGAACTCTGCAAGACTATCAATCAAGTAGCGAAAACTCGGAAAATTGCCAATGCTTTTCCCGAGTTGCGCTGCACTTTTGGCGGCGCATCAATCGTGCCAGATGTAGCAGTATTCCGATGGGAAAGAATTCCTTTTTTGCCCTCTGGTAGAATTGCTAACCGCTTTGACATTAATCCCGACTGGTCGATAGAAATTCTCTCTCCAAACCAAAGCCAAACAAAAGTGCTGAGTAACTTACTCCACTGTTCGCGAAACGGCACTGAGTTGGGGTGGTTGCTAGATCCAGAAGAAGAGAGTATTTTGGCAGTATTTCCAGGACAAAAAGTAGAACTGTACAAAGGTGCAGCTCTGTTGCCAGTAATTGATAAAATTGAATTAGAATTGACAGTGGACACTGTTTTTAGCTGGTTAAGTTTTGGTTGAACAGTGCTGGACGCATTAAGACTCAAAGAAACTGGGTTTTTTACAGAATCTGTAGATTGCAACGAAATATTGTCGTGAAAAAATCCGGTTTCTGGCTACCCGTGCGTCCAGTCCGATATCAAATCCCACGATCGCCATGACAACTAACCCAGAAAAAATTATTATTAGTTGATAGTGTAGGTTGGGTTGAGGAACGAAACCCAACACTCTCAAGATGAAATTCTTGTGAGACGGTTGTCCCCCTCCCCAAAAATATAATTTATGACAACTAACCCAGAAAAAATTACCATTAGAAATAAATCTTTCGAGTGGGGAAAACGCACTTATTTAATGGGCGTTTTGAACGTAACCCCCGACAGTTTTAGCGACGGAGGAGATTTCTATACCATAGAATCTGCTTTAGCGCAAGCGGAAAATATGGTAAAATCTGGAGTTGATATTATTGATATTGGCGGTCAATCTACTCGGCCAGGTGCACCGGAAATATCTTTAGAAGAGGAGAGGGATCGCGTTATACCTGTAGTACAAATATTGCGACAAAAAGCCGATATTTTTGGCTCAGTTCCTATTTCGGTCGATACTACCAGAGCGCAGGTTGCGAAAGCTGCGGTTGAGGCGGGAGCGGATATAATTAACGATATTTCTGGAGCTACTTTTGATGCGGAAATGCTGTCAACCGTTGCTAAGTTAAAAGTTCCAATAATTTTAATGCACATTCGGGGAACTCCCCAGACGATGCAACAACTCACAGATTATCGGGATTTAATGGGGGAAATTGGGGAATTTTTCGAGAGTCGAATTACGGCAGCAGTTGCTGCGGGGATTGACAAATCTCAAATAATTCTCGACCCTGGTATTGGTTTTGCTAAGAATTACAGTCAAAACTTAGAAATTCTGCGAGAGTTGCGAAAATTCCGTGTTTTAAACTGTCCGATTTTAGTCGGAGTATCGCGAAAAAGCTTCATCGGTCACATTTTGAATCAGCCAGAAGCGAAACAAAGAGTTTGGGGGACAGCGGCGGCTTGTACAGGTGCGATCGCAAATTTGGCAGATATCTTGCGAGTTCACGATGTCAGAGAAATGCACGATGTTTGTCTGGTTGCCGACGCTATCTTCAGGAATCAGTCTTGAGAAGTTGGAGTATCGATAACTTTCATTTCTCCGCCCTCAGAATGAATCACATCGGGCATAGAACCCATCAGCTCGCCCAGGGCTTCGGTCATGCTCCTCGGATCCATAAACAGAATTTTGGCATTGTCGCTTTCGCCCAATTTTTGTTGAGCCTCTAAGTATTTTTCAGTTACTAAGTAATTCAAAACTTGCTTGCTATTGGGATGGGAGTCTAAAGCTTCAACTAAGAGCCTCATGTACTCCTTAGTGCCGATCGCCTTATTGACCATTGCTTGCCACTCGCTCTTGGTAGCGCGCTCCAATTCCATAGCTTCTTGCACCCTTTTCGGAGGTGTAATGCTTTGAATTTCCACCCGAATTACTTTGACACCCCAAGTTTCAGTAGCTTCGTCCAACTTTTTGAGTAACTTTTTATTCATGTCATCTCGGGAACCCAAGATGTCTTGCATGGGCAATCGACCAATTTCAGCGCGAAACGTGGTTAAAACTAGGTTGGCGATCGCATTTTCAATTTGATCTATTCCATAATAAGCTTTCTGTAAATTCACAACCCGCCAATACACAACGGCATCGACTTCGAGAGCCACATTATCTCCCGTGATTGCTGACTGAGGTTTAATGTCTAAAACTCTTTCACGGCTTGTGTCCACGCAGACGACTTTTTCGACCAGGGGACTGATAAAGTGGAATCCTGGCTTGAGGGTGCGCTTGTATTGACCCAAACGTTCCACTAAAGCTTCGTCGCCACCGCTGACTATTTTGACGCTGGAGTTAACAGCGTAGCCGAGGATGAGCGCAAAGAGCATGGTAAGAATAGACTGCCCCATTTCTATTTTCCTGCTAAGGTTGACTGAGAATCGATCGAAATTCTACTCTAATTTAACTCAAACTCGGCCCCGCAGTGCTAAAATATCTCGACTGTTAATAACTAACTATTTCACCGGGTGGGCCCCATCGGCTCCGACTCTTACGGCGCTAGTGAAACCCAACATATCAACAACACGTTTCCACAAAAGACATGAAAAACGATCAAGAGTTTCCCTGGCTCAAACCTTTGAGGTGGATTGCCCCAAGCATTTTGTTGGGTGCAGGAATCTGCAATGTCGCAGCGGCCCAACCGGCACAAGCTGAGATAATCGCCCTGCAACTCTCCCAAAACTTGCAATCGCAGAACTTGCAGCCCCCGCGCCGCACCCCTGCTGTTCGGGAAGTTCTGTCCTACGAGATGAAGGGAGACGAACTAAGGATTTGCAAGCAGGAAGGCAACTCCGAGAAAAAGTGCCAAGTTGTAGGTAAAGGCTACACGATGGCTTTGAGAACTGCCAACGACCTTTACGGTCAAGGAAATGCTGTCAATGCCGAAGCTTTGTACCGGCAACTAATCGCTCGCTATCCCAAAGAAGCGGATGCTTATTACAAGTTGGGGACTATGCTGTCGGGGCAAGATAAAATGAGCGATGCGATCGTTCTATTCCAAAAAGCAATTGAAGTCAACCCACAGCACGCCAAAGCTCACAACGATTTAGGCGTGGCAATGGCAAGTCAAGGCCAGTTGCCAGAGGCAATTGTTCAGTGGAGACAAGC
Source organism: Microcoleus sp. Pol8_D6 (assembly GCF_036700965.1). Lineage (NCBI taxonomy): Bacteria > Bacillati > Cyanobacteriota > Cyanophyceae > Oscillatoriales > Microcoleaceae > Microcoleus > Microcoleus sp. Pol8_D6. The sequence goes on from NZ_JAUBPW010000064.1 coordinate 21,229, forward strand.
CGTTAAAATTAACGATCGATATCCCGATGCTTTAAACAATTTAGGAGTCGGTTTGTACCAGCAAGGAGACAAGGAAAACCAAGCGGAGGCAGTAGCCAGCCTCAAAAAAGCTAAGGAGTTATTTATCAAGCAAGGTAGAACTCAAGCTGCTAACAGAGTAGATAAAATTTTGGAGGAAATTAATTCGCGATCCAGCGAATCCTAAACTCAACCGCCGATCGCCGATTGGAAGAAAAAACATCTTGGGCGATCGGCGTGAATCAGCATTCAGCGGTGGTTAAACACACCCAAAAACGAGAATCTAAAGCATTTCCTTCAAAACTTGTAAAATCAAATCTCCATCCACCCGATCGCTCACAGCAGCCTCACCCAAGCGCACCGGCAACACAAACCGCACCTTGCCATCCTGCACTTTTTTATCGAGTTGCAAAGTATGCAAAATTTCCTCAACATCCACACCCGCAGGCAATTTGGCAGGTAAACCCGCTTTTTCTATCAAAGCAGACTGACGGCGATCGCACTCAGCGTCCCACATTCCCAACTCCACAGCCAATCGGCTTGACGCAGCCATGCCGATTGCCACTCCTTCCCCGTGATTGATCGCCTTGTAATTGGTCAAACTTTCCACAGCATGACCGATGGTGTGCCCGTAATTCAAAATCGCCCGTAAACCCGATTCCTTCTCGTCTTTGCTGACCACCTCAGCCTTAGCTTGGCAAGACCTACTCAAAATTTCTGCCAACAAATCCGCCTTCACATAGCGCATTTGATCCAAACGCTTGCACTTTTCCAAATTTTCAAACAATTCAACATCCCAAATCACCCCGTACTTAATCACTTCCGCCATCGCCGAACGAAACTCCCTCGCCGGCAGAGTTTTGAGTACATCCGGGTCAATTAACACCAAACGCGGCTGGTGAAAAGCCCCGATTAAATTCTTCCCTAAAGGATGATTTACCCCCGTTTTGCCACCAATAGAAGCATCAACCATGGCCAACAGCGAAGTCGGAACTTGTACGACATTAATTCCCCGCAGCCACGTCGCCGCAGCAAAACCCGTCATATCGCCAACCACCCCGCCGCCCAAAGCCACCATTGTCGAGGAACGTTCTAAGCGGTTTTCCAAAGCCGCACCGTAAATTTTCTGTACCGAATTTAAAGTTTTGTACTGCTCTCCCGGTGGTAAAATGCAGCTACTGACTTCCAAGCCTGCTGATTCGAGGGCTGCGGTTGCTCTTTCGCCGTACTGCCGAAAAATCGACTGATTCGACACCAGCAGCACTTTTTTGCCCAAACTTAGATCGCCCATCAGACTGCCGAGTTCGTCTAAACCGCCCGATCGCACGCAAACATTGTAAGATTGTGGCCCCAAGTCAACTTTAATTATGGATTGCATATTTATCTAATTTAGATATTAGATTTTAGATTATAGTTCTTATAGGTCTTTTTATTGATTGTTATGGAGAAATTGCAATGACTCTTAGCGGAGCAATAACTTATTTTGGGATTTTCGGCGGCATGATCGGCTTGGCGACAGTGCTGATGTTTGGTTTGCGGGCTGTGAAACTCATCTAATTCGCCTGCTTTGTGACTTGGAACTCAGAGATTGAAACCTCTGGTAAAAGTATTGATCGTCCGAAGTCTTTGCGCCCCAAAAATCTCTGATTAAACTAGGAGATTTTGCGCGCAAATGCTTCGGTCGATACAACCTGAGAGTTAAATTAGCTTAATGAGACTCTTGGCTGACTGACAATTCCTAGACGAACACTAATTAATCTAACCCCGAAGATACTTCTCGGCACAAAGCAACAGACCGGAAAAAATCTTCTAAAATGAAACGACAGTAAGGCTGGAAGTTGTTGCGAATCAAAAGAGCAAGACTCCGATACTCAAATATGTTACTAAATTTACCTAAACCTATTCGTTGCAACAAGTTATAGGTGAAAACTCTCACCCTGGCATCTGAATTAATTGGAATATCCAACTATGTTTGCCATAAAGCAATCGCTCAAATTAAATAACAACAAAGCGACGCTACCAAGAAGTCAAACCAGAGCAGGTACGGGGAGTAGTCGCCAGTTTATCCATCCTCAGCCGCCGTCGCGTAAGTTCTGTTTAAATATCTGCACCTACTTACATAAGGTCACAATTATTGCAAAGCGGGCGTTTGAACAAACGCTCTGATAATATTTGCCGAGTAATTAGCTACGCTCGAGCTTCTTTAGAAATTTATCCCAGACAAGTAAATCCTGCTACTTGGGCAGCAATACAAAATAACTTAAGATTAGCTTAAAAAATTATGAATGCGATCGCCAACTTACCAGATTATCAAATCACAGAGCAATTATACACAGGTACGCGCACCCTTGTCTATCGAGGCATCCGTACCAGCGACCAACAACCCGTCGCCATCAAATTACTACGAAATGAATACCCAAACTTTAACGAAATCGTTCAATTCCGCAACCAATATACCATTGCCAAAAATCTCGACTTTCCTAGTATTATCAAACCCTTAACCCTAGAAGTATATGGCAATGGCTATGCCTTAGTTATGGAAGACTTTGGTGGAATTTCCCTATCTGATTATCTCCAAACAGCCACGGATGAAAAGCCCCAATATCAATATTTACCTTTAGGTGAATTTCTCAGGATATCTCTTAAGATAACAGAAAGTTTGCACTATTTATACCAAAATAGAGTCATACATAAAGACATAAAACCCGCGAATATTCTGATAGATCCCGCAACAAAAGAAATTAAATTAATTGATTTTAGTATTGCTTCTCTCCTACCAAGAGAAACCCAAGAGATTCAGAATACTAATAATTTAGAAGGCACATTAGCATATCTTTCTCCTGAACAAACTGGTCGAATGAATCGAGGCATAGACTACCGCACTGACTTTTATTCTCTGGGAATCACATTTTATGAATTATTGACTGGAACATTACCATTTAGTTCGGAAGATGCAATGGAATTGGTACATTGTCACCTGGCAAAACAGCCGATACCCATTCATCAAGTTCATTCAGAAATTCCCTTAGCTTTGTCAGAAATTGTCAGTAAGCTGATCGCAAAAAATGCCGAAAATCGTTATCAGAGTGCCTTGGGAATTAAGCACGATTTAGAAATCTGTCTAGCTCAACTACAAACTACAGGCACAATAGAACCTTTTGAAATAGGAAAGCGAGATATTAGCGATCGCTTCCTAATTCCCGAAAAACTCTACGGAAGAGAAGCCGAAGTCAATCAACTATTAAATTCCTTCGATCGCGTCGCCAATGGCACAACAGAAATTATGCTAGTAGCGGGTTTTTCTGGCATTGGGAAAACCGCAGTGGTAAATGAAGTGCATAAACCCATTGTCCGGCAACGCGGCTATTTTATTAAAGGGAAATATGACCAATTTCAACGGAATATCCCCTTTTCGGCTTTCGTGGAAGCTTTTCGCGATTTGATGGGGCAACTATTATCAGAATCAGAAGAACAATTGCAAACATGGAAAACTAATATTATCGCAGCAGTGGGAGAGAATGGGCAAGTATTAATTGATGTAATTCCTGAGTTACAAAACATCATCGATAAGCAGCCACCATCCCTAGAGTTATCAGGAACAGCCGCCCAAAATCGATTTAATTTATTATTTCAAAAATTTGTCAAAGTCTTTACCAGTAAAGAACATCCCTTAGTGATGTTTTTAGATGACTGGCAATGGGCTGATTCTGCATCACTGAATTTGCTCTCATTATTGACGCAACAAGATACAGGACATCTATTGATATTAGGTGCTTATCGAGATAATGAAGTTTCCCCTGTGCATCCATTTATCTTAACCGTAGATGAACTGCTCAAAACTGGGGCAACGGTAAATACGATTACATTACCGCCGTTAAGAGAATCGGATATTAATCGATTGGTAGCAGATACGCTAAATTGCGAACTATCTCTTGCCCAGCCTTTGACAAAATTAGTCTATCAAAAAACCAAGGGAAATCCTTTCTTTGCAACTCAGTTCCTCAAAGCTTTACACGATGACAACTTAATTACCTTTAATTGGGATATCCAGCATTGGCAGTGCGATATTGCCCAAATCAAAACCTTGGCAATTACTGATGATGTTGTTGAATTCATGGCGTTGCAATTGCAGAAATTACCAATTCCAACTCAGGATGTCTTAAAGTTGGCTGCTTGTATAGGGGCGCAGTTCGATTTGCATAATTTGGCAATAGTTTCACAACAATCGGAAACAGAGACAGCGACAGTTTTATGGAGAGCATTGCAGTGTGGAGTAATTTTACCGATTAGTAATGTTTATAAGTTTTATCAGGTTGAAGGCAATAATAACTTAAGCCCTGAAGATGAAAATGCTAATAAACAAAATGCTAGATACAGATTTTTGCATGATCGCGTTCAACAAGCTGCCTATTCTCTGATTCCCTCAGACCAAAAACAGGCTACTCATCTCAAAATCGGTCAACTGCTGCAACAAAAGTTATCAGAAATAGAAAAGGAGGACAAGCTATTTGATATTGTCGGGCATTTGAATTTAGGAATTCGGTTAATTACTCAAGCTGAAGAACGAGAAGCCTTAGCCAGACTTAACTTAGCAGCAGGAAAGAAAGCCAGAAATTCTACAGCCTATTCAGCCGCCAGAAGTTTTGTGCAAATAGGGATTGAGTTGCTAACCTCAGACAGTTGGCAAACTCAGCATGAATTAACCCTAAATCTTTATGTAGCTGCCGCTGAAACTGCCTACTTGAATGCCGATTTTGATGGCATGGAAGAAATGGCAGATATAGTTTTGCGATCGGCCAAAACAATACTAGATAAAGTCAAAATATTTGAGATTCAAATTAACGCGCTGACAGCAAAGACTCAGATATTAGAAGCGATCACTGTAGGTAGAGTCGCTCTAGCACAATTGGGGATTGAACTGCCCTCTGAACCTGATGAAGCTTTTACTAACACCGCGCTACAAACCCTTACCAAGCAGCTCGAAGGCAAACAGATGGAGGAACTGATTCACCTGCCTATAATGAGCGAGCCTCGGACAATTGCATCAATTCAACTATTAACAATGTTGTTTGCGCCCATTCTGCAAGCAAGTCCGGCCTTGCTGCCTGTGCTTGGCTGCACAATGGTGAGCTTATCACTTCAATTTGGAAATGCGCCCGCATCAACCATCGGATATGTAACTTATGGTATGGTACTGTCTGCTTTTTTGGGAGAGGTAGAAAGGGGTTATAGTTTTGGGCGAGTAGCTCTGAGCTTACTCGATCGGTTTAATGTACGTGAGTTTAAATGTGTAACCTTAGTGTTGTTTTGTGGTTTTATTCAGCATCGTCGAGAATCAGTAAGGGCTACAATTCCAATGGCAAAAGAGGCTTTTATAGCTGGTATGGAAATCGGTGATTTCCTCTATGCTGGCTACAGCATATTTAATTATTTTTATGATAAGTTTTTCGCTGGATTAGAACTGGATGATTGGGAACCAGAAATCGAAAATTACTGTTCTGTCTTAGCGACTTTGAAGCAATATTCTGCTCTGGCTTATCTAAAGATGCAACAACAAACAGTGCATAACTTGAGGTTAATTATTAATCAACCGGATTTATTAAAAGGCACTGCATACGATGAAGGTTTGATGATTCCTAAGTACCATCAGGATAATGATTTTAATGCGCTAGGTTTTGTTTATGCCTACAAATTAATGCTTGCCTATCTTTTTGGTGACTACACTAACGCCCTAGATTACATTGTCCAAGCTAACCGCTCTTCGATCGCCACAGGAGGACAAGTTCATACTCCTGTTTTCCATTTCTATGCCGGGTTAACCTACTTGACATTTTACTCTACCCAGTCAGAAATTGAGCAAGCTAACACTCTTGAGGAGGTAAAAACCCATCAAACTACACTGGCTGAATGGGCGCACCATGCACCGATGAATCACCAACATAAAGTTAACTTAGTAGAGGCAGAAAAATGCCGAGTTTTAGGCAAGAATTATGAAGCAGGAGATTTGTACGATCGCGCAATTGCCGGAGCCAAAGAAAACGAATATATCCAAGAAGAAGCGTTAGCTAATGAACTAGCAGCTAAATTTTATCTGGGCTGGGGCAAAGAAAAATTTGCTTCTGGATATATGCAGGAAGCATATTACTGTTACACCCGATGGGGTGCGAAGGCGAAAGTTGCTTATTTAGAACAACACTATCCCCAACTACTAGGGGCAATTCTCCAACCGACTAAACGAGCTATCATATCTGGGGGAACAATCTCTCCCACGCTGATGAGAAGCGTAACTAGCACCAGTAACAGCAACACCCAGAATTTATGGTTAGATTTTCCGGCGGTGATGAAAGCAGCACAAGCTATTTCACAGGAAATTGAATTAGAGAAACTATTAGCGACTTTGATGCAAATTGCGATCGCCCATGCCGGAGCGCAAACCGGAATTTTAGTGATCGATCAAGAGGCAAAATGGTTAGTAGTGGCGAAAGCGGATCAAAACCATACAGAAAAGAGGCATATTCTTTTAGCTGAATGTCAAGAATTACCCCAAAGGTTTATTTATTCTGTAGCCAGAAGTCAAATAACGGCGGTTTTTGATAACTTGAGTGCTTCCACTCAATTTGCAGGCGATGGCTATATCATCACCCAGCAGCCTAAATCAGCTTTATGTATTCCGATTAGCAAGCAGGGAAAATTAATCGCGATTTTGTATTTAGAAAATAATCTTACCGTGGGAGCATTTACAAGCGAGCGCATCGAAACCCTCTCAATTCTTAGTGCTCAAGCCGCTATATCCATTGAAAACGCCCGTTTGTATCAACAAGTAGAAAACTACTCTCAAACCTTGGCAGCGGAAGTAGAGCGAAAAACAGAAGAGTTAAGCCAAAAAGCTTTTGATTTAGAGCAAACCTTGAAAAATTTACAACAAACCCAAGCACAATTAATTCAGAGTGAAAAAATGTCAGCCGTCGGTCAACTGGTAGCGGGGATAGCACACGAAATTAATAACCCAGTTACTTTTATTCATAGTAATCTTCAGCCGACAGAAAATTATATCAAAGCTTTGGTGAATTTGCTGGAACTTTATCAGCAAGAATATCCAAATAAAAGCTCAGCAATTAAAGCAAAGATTGAGGAAATTGAGTTAGCATTTATCACGGAAGATTTAACTAAGATCCTGCAATCCATGAAAGTCGGAAGCGAACGAATCAAACAAATTATCCTGAGTTTGCGTAATTTTTCTCGTTTAGACGAAGCAGAAATGAAATCTGTAGATTTACACGCCGGGCTTGAAAGCACTTTACTAATTTTACAAAACCGCTTCCAAGAAAGTGACAATCAACCAAAGGTACAAGTGATTCAAGAGTATGGCAACCTTCCTCATGTCACCTGTTATGCGAGTGAGATGAATCAGGTATTTATCAGTATTATTAGTAATGCTCTTGATGCTCTCAAACAAGTTAGTAAAACTAATAAACATCCTTTTATTAAGATTCAGACTGAAGTCATAGAAAAAGAGTGGGTAAGAATTGCGATCGCTGATAATGGTAGTGGGATTCCCGCCCATATTCAAGAACGCATATTCGAGCCATTTTTTACAACTAAACCTGTGGGTAGCGGTACAGGTTTAGGTTTATCTGTAAGCTATGCTATTATCAAAAAACATGGGGGTAAATTAACCTGTGATTCGACCGTGAGCAGCGGGACAATTTTTGTAATTGAGATTCCGATAAACTATCTGGTATAACTTGAGCTAGAGAAGGACTCAAATTGTTCCTATCACCTCCACAATCAAAAAATCGGGGTTAGAGTTCGTCGATGATGATCGCAAAAATCAAGATTAGATATTCAAAACGCCTAGATTAATGCCGTACTTACCGCCGCCGTTTCTTCACCTGTTGGTACGGATAGCAGTCAATCACACAATCTCTCATGTAACTCCCTTTGGAATCAGAGTCCATCAGTTCTAGATAGACATTATTCGGCACTTCAGAATATAGATAGGTTTTGCCACTATTGAAAACAACCTCCAGAGTAGAAGTTGTTTCGTCATAACCCACAGCTTTTATCATGCTAGATTCGACTGGTTGTAGTTTCATGATTTCCCGATAAGTGAGCGCACCTGAAAAAAACAGCATACCCAAATCCCGGACTTTTTAAAGAAGTCACGACTTTAAAGCCCGATCGCACCTGAATTTCCCCTAAAATAATTTTTACTAGATCCCCAATCCAAAATCTAAAATCTAAAATCTAAAATCGAAATGACTCATTCCACCGATATCGTCACCCTAGCCCGCTGGATGGCCGCCGACTTCAGCAACCAAGCCCAAGCCTTTGAAAACCCGCCATTCTTCGCCCACATCCGCGTCTGCATGAGACCTCTGCCAGTCGAAGTTCTGGATGGCCTCAGCTTGTACCTAGAACAAGCCTACGATATTGAACTGAATGTACCGTACCGAGTCCGAGTTTTGAAATTAGTCCCGGTGGACGATCGAATCGACATCGAAAATTATGCCATAGAAAACGAAGAACAATTCTACGGCGCTTCCCGCGACCCGCAACGGCTGCAAGAAATCAAAAAAGCACAACTGACTCTACTTCCCGGCTGCACCTTTATTACGCAGTGGACGGGCCACAGCTTCAAAGGGTCTGTCGAACCCGGAAAAGGCTGCATGGTGGTCAGAAAGGGCAAAAAAACCTATCTAGACAGCGAATTCGAGATTGACCAAGACAAATTTATTAGCCACGATCGCGGACGTGACCCAGAAACCGACGCCCACGTCTGGGGAGCCCAGGCCGGCCCTTTTGAATTCACCCGCCGGGCCAGTTTCGCCGACGAAATTCCGGTTTAATCTAAAAAAACAGACTCCCTCCTGGGCAAACACGCTTGATTAAAGGTTCAGAATGCACCAATACCTGGTACATTAACCCAGTATTGGCAAGCAAGATTCACCGTTGATTTATGAAAGTCCTGGTTATTGGTGGCGATGGCTATTGCGGTTGGGCAACCGCACTCTACCTTTCTAACAAAGGTTACGAAGTTGGCATCCTCGACAGCTTCGTGCGGCGGCACTGGGATCTGGAACTGTGCAGCGACACCCTCACTCCCATCGCACCGATTCAGCAACGACTCCAGCGATGGCAAGATTTAACGGGCAAGTCGATCGACTTGTTCGTCGGTGACATCACCAACTACGATTTTCTCAGCAAAAGCATGAGAAAATTTGCACCAGAGGCGATCGTCCATTTCGGCGAACAGCGTTCGGCACCTTTCTCGATGATCGATCGCGAACACGCAGTCCTCACTCAAGTCAATAACGTCGTCGGGACACTCAACCTGCTGTACGCCATCCGCGAAGACTTCCCCGATTGTCACCTAGTGAAATTGGGGACAATGGGCGAATACGGCACGCCGAATATTGACATTGAAGAAGGCTACATTACGATCGAACACAACGGCCGCAAGGATACACTACCCTATCCCAAACAACCAGGCAGTTTCTACCACCTGTCAAAAGTCCACGACTCCCACAACATCCATTTTGCTTGCAAAATCTGGGGTTTAAGAGCCACCGACTTAAATCAGGGCGTAGTCTACGGCGTGCTCACAGATGAAACCGGCATGGACGAACTGTTGATCAACCGTTTGGACTACGACGGAGTATTCGGGACAGCATTGAACAGATTTTGCATCCAAGCTGCGATCGGTCATCCTCTGACAGTTTACGGAACAGGCGGACAAACCCGCAGCTTCTTAGACATTCGGGACACCGTGCGGTGCGTGGAATTGGCGATTGCCAACCCCGCCGAAGCCGGACAATTCCGCGTCTTCAACCAATTCACCGAACAATTCAGCGTCGGCGACTTAGCCTCCTTGGTGCAAAAAGCAGGCATGGCAATGGGATTAAAAGTAGAAATCAACAACATCGAAAATCCCAGAGTCGAGAAAGAAGAACATTATTTCAATGCCAAAAACACCAATTTGCTAGACCTCGGTTTGCAACCGCACTATCTCTCAGATTCCCTGCTCGATTCTCTGCTGAATTTTGCTACAAAATATCAGCACCGTGTCGATAAAAATCAGATTTTGCCGAAGGTTTCTTGGAAGTAAGTTCTGGCTTCTATCTGCGGGGAAAGAGCTTTTTAACGAACCGCGAAGGCGCGAAGGGCGCAAAGTAAGAGAAAAGAAGGGAAGAGAGGAGAAGGGTTCGCAAGTTCTGAATGGAGTTTGCTCTATATTACGATAATCTATCTTTTTTATCTCTTTCTCTGTGTCCTCTGTGTCCTCTGCGGTTAATTAAAAAAGAGCCTCATGTTTTTACCGCTGGCTGGTTTGGGAAAAAACCCCGTGAAAAGTCGAATTCTCATTCTGTTGCTTTTGGTGGTTCTGCCTGAATTTTCAGCAAGGGCAGTTTTTGCTTATTATTTAATAGGGTAATGGGCTGCTGTAACGCCGAGTGATCTAAATTAGTGGCGAGTTAGCAAAGGCTTATCTGCCACTTAAAAATCGAGATAAATTGCCGGGAAAGCACAGGAAATTTACAGAATTAATTGCTTGACCGAAAGTGTGGGATGGCTTTTAGGTGGGATAATTGTATCAATTGGCATTCAGGGAATTGGCATTTGATCTCAAAAACCTCTCGCTCGGAATTAGCGGTAGTGCAACTGACAGAAGAAGTGTAGAAAAGCAGCCGATCGCACGCCATGACTTAGCTCCCCGACACAGTGTATCCTGTTACCGATGACCTTTGCCACAGGCTAGGATTATCGGCTCCCTAAATAACTTATTTTTATGAAAATTGCTCTTTTCACTGAAACATTTCTGCCGAAAATAGATGGCATTGTGACGCGCCTGATTCACACTGTAGATCACTTGCAGCGCGCAGGCGAACAAGTTCTGATATTTTCTCCAGATTACGGGATAAAAGAATACAAAGGCGCCAGAGTTTACGGTGTGGAGGGTTTGCCTTTGCCGATGTACCCGGAATTGAAAATGGCACTTCCTTCTCCGGCTGTAGGTCGCCAATTAGAGCAGTTTAAACCGGATATTATTCACGTTGTCAATCCCGCTATTTTGGGATTGGGCGGTATATATTACGGCAAAAAGTTCAACATTCCGATTTTGGCTTCTTACCACACGCATTTGCCGAAATACTTGCACCACTACGGTTTCGGAGTCCTCGAACCTTTATTGTGGGAACTGCTCAAAGGCGCGCACAACCAAGCAGAATTGAATCTGTGTACTTCTACAGCAATGGTGGAGGAATTGAGAAACCACGGCATTGAGCGAGTAGATTTGTGGCAGCGGGGCGTAGATACGGAAATGTTTGTACCAGAATTGGCGAGTCGAGAAATGCGATCGCGCCTTTCTGAAAATAACCCAGACAGTCCCCTGCTGCTGTACGTCGGCCGCCTCGGTGCAGAAAAAGAAATCGAACGCATCAAACCAGTCCTCGCAGCAATTCCCGATGCCCGCCTCGCCTTAGTGGGAGATGGCCCGCATCGGCAAACCCTTGAACAATATTTTGCCGGCACACCCACCAATTTTGTCGGCTACCTCAAGGGGCAAGAACTCGCAAGAGCTTACGCATCGGCCGACGCCTTCATTTTTCCCTCCCGCACCGAAACCCTGGGCTTAGTACTCCTAGAAGCAATGGCTGCAGGGACGCCTGTAGTGGCGGCGCGCAGCGGCGGAATTCCCGATATCGTCACCGACGGCATTAACGGATATTTATTTGACCCCGCCGACGAAGAAGGAGCTATGGCTGCCACCAAGCGTCTGTTTGCCAATCCCGAAGAACGGGAAACCCTGCGCCATAACGCTCGCCGAGAAGCCGAACGCTGGGGTTGGGCAGCCGCCGCCGCACAACTACAGCGCTACTATCAATCAGTAATATTTGCCGAGTCCATGCCCAGAGCGGCCTAAATGTCAGGATCTGTAGCACCTTTAAACATAAGCTCCAGCTTAACTTCGCTGTTCGATCGTCAGTTGGTAGTGAGGAGGGATGTTTTCAAAGACAGATCGAACTTTTTTGCTGCATAAATTACCGTCGCTATCCTGCTGTTGCGTTTACCATTAAACTATGAGTAAGCTCTGTAGGAATGCCTGGCGCGCTGCTTTCATAGCGCCCTTTACCTGACCGGATACGGTCGCCGAGTGCGCTAAAACAGTCACACCGCGCGCTGGGGCCGAGCACAGGGCGTCCAATCCACATTGCACTCTCGATCGAACTAAAGCCTGTCACCTAATTTTCAGGCTAGCAGTTTTGCGAACTCAAGTTCAGCTTGAATTGACGAACCCTCATCAGTATCGAGGTTGTAAAAAAGATCGATCGAGCATACATAACAAGCAAACTGAAGTTGCGTGCGCCACTTTTGAACTCACGATTCATCAAAGCGACAAGCGAGTGCCGATGCGCTTGCAAACAAATTCAAGAGTTTGCACCGCCGCCGAATCTCGCGCAGATCGACCTGCGGTCAGTCTACCCCTCTGAGCAAGCAGTTAATCATGACATTCTCCAATACTGGTAGCGTTCTGGCTACACTGACTCAAGTCAATTTTATGGGGGCATTGACCTCCCGTGTTAAGAGCCTGCCAGTTCCTGAATTAGTGTGCCTGCTGGACTTTATCACGGCTGAATTTCAGCAATTTATCCGGGCGATGGACCTGATTAACAATGAAGCACTCGAAAGCCTCTTAGAGCAACTGTTAGATGCCTTCACTGTCAAAATTGGTCAAATTTTGCAAGCAGACCGGACAACAATTTTTTTGGTTGACTCCAACAAAAATCAACTGTGGCACAAAACACTCGATCCACTGACGGGCGAGGATGTAGAAGTGCGCTTGCCTATGGATGCAGGCATTTTAGGCTACGTAGCAACAACCGGAAAATCGATTAATGTTGCCGAAGCTCGATCGCACGAGTATTTTAATACCGAAGTAGACGAACCACCGGGCTACCAGATCGATACCATGCTCTGTATGCCAATTTTTAGCAGTAAGAGCCAAGAGGAACCCGTAGCGGTGGTCAGACTGTTAAATAAAGCTGGCAAAGTCTCCTTTAGCGAGGAAGACGAACAACAGTTCCAGGCTTTTGCAGATTCGATCGGGATTATTCTCGAAAGCTGTCAGTCTTTCTACGTCGTGGCCCGCAACCAACGAGGGGTTGCCGCACTGTTGAGAGCCACCACGACTTTGGGTCAAAGTCTTGACTTGGAAACAACTTTGCGCTCTGTGATGGATCAAGCTCGCGACTTGATGCAAGCCGATCGCAGCACGCTATTTTTGTTAAATCGGGAAACCAACGAACTTTGGACAAAATTAGCTAAGGCTGACGGCACAACGATGATGGAAGTCCGCCTTCCGGCGAATAGGGGAATTGCTGGCTACGTGGCTTCGACTGGTCAACCTCTAAATATTACAGATGCTTACGACGATCCCCGCTTTGACCCCTCTACAGACCAGCAAACGGGATACCGCACTCGGACTGTCTTGTGTATGCCAGTGCATAACGCTAAAGGTGAGCTGATCGGGGTAACTCAGCTAATTAATAAGAACCAAGGTACTTTCACCCCTTCCGACGAAGAGTTTTTGCGAGCGTTTAATTCCCAAGCGGGAATGGCGTTGCAAAATTCTCAACTGTTTCAGAACGTGATGGTGGAAAAGCAGTATCAAAAAGATATGCTGCAAAGTCTTTCTGATGCAGTGATTTCCACGGATTTGAAGGGGCGAGTTGTGACTATCAATGAAGCAGCCCTAGAATTGTTGGGCTGTCCGGTAAATCAAGCTAAAAGCAAACACAATCCCCAGATTTGGGAAGATAAACTGGTGAATCGCTATGTTTGGGAAGTTGTGCCGATCGACAATTTGCAATTTCGACTAGAAGACAGTCTCAAAAATGCTGCCCGACATTACGTTCCCGAACAAAGTTTAACTGTGGGACTGTTGGTAGAAAAAACACTTAATTCCCAACAACAAAAAGAAGAAGAAGAAAGTTATATTTTGGCTGTGCCCGATCGCGCTGAGCCTACTTTATATTACGCTTGGGGCGAAAACCGCGCGTGGACTGAGGAAGTAGCGCTGGCAGAATTAGCTAATGCCCAATCTCTATTTGCCCTGCGAAATTCTGCCCTGTATCACCCTTATTGCCCGCTGCCCATCCCCGCCTCTCGAATTAAAGTAATTGAACGCAGTTTGAATTTGACGGTCAACCCGCTGCTAAATCCAGAGGGCGGAGTGCGCGGCGGTTTAGTGGTACTCGAAGACATCAGCCGCGAAAAGCGGATGAAAAATACGATGTACCGCTACCTGACTCCTGGAGTCGTAGATAAAGTGATGGCCTTGGGCGAAGGCGCCTTGATGGTGGGCGAACGCAAAGAAGTGACTATTTTATTTTCCGACATTCGCGGCTATACCACGCTGACCGAAAATTTGGGAGCGTCCGATGTGGTATCTCTGCTGAACGAATATTTTGAGACGATGGTGGAGGCCGTTATCCACTACGAAGGCATTTTAGACAAGTTTATCGGCGATGCTTTAATGGCAGTTTTCGGCGCGCCCCTGCCGCTGAATCCCCCGGAAAGTCACGGTTGGATGGCGGTGCAGTCGGCTTTAGATATGCGCCGGCGTTTGAAAGAGTTTAATGATTCTCGCCCCGGTGCAGATCCATTTCGCTTCGGAATCGGGATTAGTTCTGGAGAAGTGGTTTCGGGAAATATTGGTTCCCAAAAGCGCATGGATTACACGGTAATCGGGGATGCGGTGAATTTGAGTTCGCGATTGGAACAGCTTACAAAGGAGTACGGATGCGATATAATTTTGAGCGAATTTACATACAGTTTGTGTCGCGAAGGAATTTGGGTGCGAGAGTTAGACAAGGTGCGGGTTAAGGGCAAAAATCAGCCAGTTGGTATTTACGAGTTGCTGCAAAATAGTTCTGAACCAATTGATGGGGAAACCCTTCGGTTTTTGGAACTTTACAGTAACGGTAGGGATGCTTATATTGCTAGAAACTTTCAGAAAGCTATTAGTTATTTTGAAGCGGCTTTAGCAATGCGACCCAGCGATCGACCTGTGGAAGTTCACCTCGATCGATCCCTGAGCTATTTGGAAGTACCCCCGCCCGATGATTGGGACGGTGTGCATACGATGACAACCAAGTAGTAGATTATATTACATCCGAGGGTTCCAAAGTAAAAAGATTTGATAAAGTTGTGAGATATTCCTTATGACAGAGTTAACAAGTGTAAAAATGTGAAATCATAAATCGGATGGCATATTAAAGTTTAGAATTTATTTCCAGGCTAGCAATTAAATGAGTTATTTATCTGTTCCGAATGCCACAAAAGCCGATCGGATTCTGGTGGTAGACGACGCACCAGATAATGTTTTGTTGGTTCAGACAATCCTAGAAGAAGAAGGTTACGAAATTAGCACGGCGGAAAACGGCTTTTCTGCCTTGAGTCAAATTGACAAGGCAGCCCCAGATTTGGTACTGCTAGACGTGATGATGCCGGGAATGGATGGTTACGAAGTCACTAAACGAATCCGACAAAATAAGGAATTGCCCTTTATTCCGATTTTGCTGATCACGGCTCACGACAGTGCCAGCGTAGTCCAGGGATTGGACATGGGAGCAGACGACTTCATCCGCAAACCAGTCGAAATGGATGAACTGCTGGCGAGGGTTCGATCGCTCCTGCGGCTTAAACACAGCGTAGACGAGCGCAATTCGATCGCCCTGCAGCGCGAAGATTTTGTCTCCCGACTCGCTCACGACTTGCGGACGCCCCTCGTAGCAGCCGATCGAATGCTAACTTTAATGCAGCAGGGAGCTTTGGGAGAAATTTCCCTTCCCATGCGCGACGCTTTCGGAACGATGGTTCGCAGCAACAAAAACCTGATCGCGATGGTAAATATGTTGCTGGAAGTCTACCGCTACGAAGCAGGCCGCAAATCCCTAAGTTTCGCTGCCGTGGACTTGCGCCAGCTTATTACTGAGGTAGCTGAAGAACTAGCTCCCCTAGCCGATGCTAAAGGTTTATCCGTAAATTTAGACTTGACAGAAAGTGCAGAAAGTGCACCGATTGCGAAGTATCCGGGCGATCGTCTGGAACTGCACCGCTTGCTGACAAATTTAATCGGAAATGCGATTAAATTCACCGACAACGGTTCAATAGATGTCAGCTTAAAAGCTGCCAATTCCCCTGCTTATACTAGCTTCAAAAACCAACCACTGGCATGGGTAATCATAGACATCAAAGACACCGGTGCCGGCATTTCTCCCACCGAACAAGCAAAGTTATTTGAAAGGTTTAGCTCGGGAACTCATAAGAAGTCCAGTACAGGTTTGGGACTACACCTATGCCGCCAAATAGTCGAAGCTCACCGCGGCACGATCGAGGTAAAATCCGAGTTGGGCAAAGGCAGTTTGTTTACTATTCGCTTGCCTTGTTAGAGCGGTATAATTAACTCTAACTTTGGGGTGCGAAAAGTGCACATTACTACAGATAAACTGTAATTGTAGGCTGCAAAGTGCATAGCTAATCGAATTATGGTTAATTTGCCCGATGTCATATAATTACTTGGCAACCGAATTTATGGCAATATGTCTAACTGTCCAGTGTGCGGTGCTGAATACTTAGAAGAAAAAGCAGAGTTTTGCTCGATTTGCAGCTGGGATTTGACTCCCTACCCGCAGCGTGCGAAGCCTTCCAAAACTTATTTAAAAAAAGAACAAGTTAGATTGCAGTGGGCAAAAGAAATGTGGGAAGTGGCCCGCAATCAACAAAATTTGTCAGCTAAATTTGATGAGTTGCAGGGGGAATTGCGGCAAGGTGCGATCGCCCGCACGTACCTTCAATCTCAGTTAGAATGGGTTCTATACCGCCTCGAACAACTAAACCCCGAATTGATTGTCAGCACTCTACTGCGGCTGGAAGACAAAATCGGCGCTATACCTGACAAAACTCCGGCTATCTCCGAAGTGGGGATGGACTATCGACAACTGACAAAGCTATTAGAAACTGGAAAATGGCGCAAAGCTGATGAACACACTTGGGAAATCTTGCTGCAAATTGCTGTCAGGGAAGACGAAGGCTGGCTGAGTGCAGCCGATATTGACAGTTTTCCTCCTACAGACCTTCGCACGATCGACCAACTTTGGCAACAATACAGCAGCGGGCGGTTCGGGTTGAGCGTGCAGCAGCAGATTTGGGAAAGTACCGAGGCAAACTATACTGAATTTTGCGATCGAGTCGGCTGGCGAGTCAAGGAAAATTGGAAATATTACAGCGAGCTCTCCTTCAACGAAAATGCTCCCCCCGGACATCTCCCCGTCACCGCATGGAGACAGCGCGCCTGTTACGGTGCTGGTAAACTCACCGCAGCAGAAAACTTTGCCCGCATCGCTGCGAAACTGGCAACTGGCGATCGGTGATCATCCAAAATAAAAAATTCAAAATCGACATTAACTGCTATAATCAAAACGGTTTAGCAACTGGGGCTGTGGCTCAGATGGATAGAGCAAGCGCCTCCTGAAGAATCGGGCACCCTGCGAGGAAACTCTAGGAGTGAATGTGGTCAAATTTGGTGAAACCTAAAGAGTTCGTGGGTTCCTATGACTCTAAGGCAATACCAAGCCAAGCCTGAGTTCAGAGCGATTATGCGATCGCCTATATTGAAATCAGGAAGGTTTAGAGACTAGACGGTCACCACCTAAAAGCTGCAAGCATATGGTGAAGGTATAGTCCAGAGAGTGGGGAAACTCACACAAATCTGAAGCGCTAGGCCGCCGGTTCGAACCCGGCCAGTCCCGTTAAAAACCAAGAAAAATTAAAAGCAGGAGGGGGAAGCGTAGTTTCGCCCCTCTTTTTTGCATATCCGCTAAGGAATTGGCTCCCAGACAAGTATACCAACCGCCAAGGCGGTTGCTATAAAATCTCAAATCACCTGTTTAAGCCCCACCACAATCGTAGAGTCAATCTAAAATCTAAAATCTAAAATCTAAAATCCTATGGTCCCCCGACCCTTTTTTAATTTTTAATTTTTAATTCCTGTTAGTGGGCTATACGTGCGGTATTTTTTGTTATGGTTCCTTTGTGAGTTACATAAAATTTTTATAGGTTTAGATGTGGTTAAAAATCAATTCAAACACGCAGCGTTACAAGCGTTTGAACACTTCACGCAGTTTTTGGTTCCTAGTAGGGCTTTTGATGGCGTGTTGGTTGGGCTATCAGCAGGTTAAGAGCGAATTTCATAGACCCCAAGCTTTGTTAGTTCTAGGTGGGGCTACGGAGCGAGAGGTGTTTGCCGCCAAATTTGCTCGGGATCATCCTGAATTGCCAATTTGGGTGTCGTCTGGCAGCAATCCCGAGTTCGCGGAATGGGTGTTTTCAGAAGCGGGAATTGAGTCCGATCGCCTGCACTTAGACTACAGAGCGGTGGATACGGTAACAAATTTTACCACCCTGGTAGATGAATTGAAAGCTCAAGGGATTGAGAGCGTGTATCTGATCACTTCTGACGATCATATGCGGCGAGCTCAGATTATCGGTGAAATCGTCCTCGGCAGTCGAGGCATTAGCTTTAAGCCTGTGGCAGTTCCGTCTGGGCGAACCCCCGAACCGGTGGAAAAAGCTATTCGCGACGGCGCTAGGGCTATTCTTTGGCTGACAACCGGTTATACGGGTGCTAACTTCAGCCAAGCCAGAATTGAATAAACAAAGGGAAGGATTAAGCAAGTTTTAATTTTTTTCCATTCCCTCTCGTTTTAAAACTTCTCTCCTATAGCGATTTAAGGAAACGCGAAGATGCTGATGACAAATGCGTAAAAGAACAGAAGAGAAAAGAAGGAGTAGTTTAAAATTAGTAGATGAAATTCAAAAGCTAAAATTAATGACCGACCAAATTCTGCCGCAAATTCTGGATAAAATTTTGAGTGACACCAAAACGCCGGATGATGTTTTTTCCGCTTTACTGCCGGCTTTAGGCGAGGTGTTAAATTGCGATCGGGTCTTTCTCTACCTCCGCAATCCTGAAACGCAAAGGGGCAGAGTACCTTACTGCTGGCGTCGCAACTCGAACTTTCCAGAGATTGGGGACGCGGAATGGAAAAAAGAACCCGAATCTTTAGGGGAAGAAGACCCTTTATTTGCAGCAGCTTTGCGAACTGAACCGTCGATTTTTGTTGAGGATGTTGAGACAGCCAATCCTGAAGTTGTCAACAAAAATTTTGAGGCAAAAGAGTTCGGACATCGAGCTTTGATTCACGCTCACCTTTGTGCTGACGGCTTATTGTGGGGGGTTTTGCAGCCTTGTATGTTCGATCTTCCCAGAGTTTGGACTGACTTCGATCGCCAAGTTATCGCAGCAGTTACAGAAAAAATTTCCCCTTTAGCTGTCGCTTATGTCACCGCCTCAGCATCAAAAGATGAGCGATAAAAATCAATAATTTACCTGTAGGCAGCGGGTTGGCAATGAATGAATGTCAAGTTAAGACTAAAACCACGTCTAGGTCGGGGTTTTAGCCGAATTTCAATGCCCTTCCCGCCAGACGAAAGACTGTTTCCGGTTCCCCCCTTTTTAATACCACTTCTCCAAAAATATGCTACAATAGCACTTCTAGCAAAAGGACGATTGTATGAAAGTAAATTACCAAGA
>NZ_JAUBPW010000065.1:0-39998 GCF_036700965.1 Microcoleus sp. Pol8_D6
AGCTGGAGAAAACTGCGGAGTCTTTTGGGTTTGAGCTAGTTGCTAAAACTCCGCAGTTAGATTGAGTTTCTTAGGAGGACTAAAGAGTTTTTCATTTTTATCTCAGCTTTTCAGTCGGTTTCAACCGACTTTCGCTATTAGCCAGGGGTTGAAACCCCTGGCGGTTGTGGCAACACCGCTAGAGTGCAATCAACATAGGAAAAAACCCGGTTTTTTCTAATTTTTCGCTAATTCCGGCGGCCGCCCCATCAAGCCTGTCATCAGCCGCAAAGCTAAAAACCTCACTGGGGGAATTGTTCGCAAACACCACAATCCAAAGCGGCGAAATGCTACAATTGGCAGCCAAGTATTGGAAAATAATCTGTCTAGAAAATCGGTAAATCCTAACACGATTAAATTCTCTTTTTTGCGCCAGTTGTGATACCGTTTCAATACTCGCAAGTCGCCGAGGTCTTCGCCTTTTTGGTGCGCTTGCTGCAAGATTTGGGCGATCGCCCCAGCGTCTCGAATGCCCATATTCAATCCCTGGCCGCCCACGGGATGGCAGCAGTGGGCGGCGTCGCCAATTAGTGCTAATCTGGGCAAAACGTAGCGATCGCTCTGCATTAACTGCACCGGAAACAAAAAGCGATCGCTCTCCAATTCCAAACACCCTAAAAGCCCGCCCGTGCGCTGTTCCAACAAAGTCAAAAACTCTGTTTCATCCATTTGTTGCAAAGCTTTTGCTTCCGCGTGCGGTGCTGTCCAAACTACTTGACAGCGGTTCCCAGGTAATGGTAACACTCCCATCGGGCCGCTCGGCCAAAAGCGCTCAAAAGCGATATCGTTGTGCGGTTTTTCTGCTTTAATAGTGATAGCAACGCAGGATTGCCAGTATTTCCAGCCGCGAGTGCTGATGTTGGCTTCGGTGCGGATGCGCGATCGCGAACCGTCGGCGGCGACTAATAATTTAGTGCGAATTGTCCGAGTTTCGCCGTGTTGTTTGATTTTAATTTCGGCGCAATTAGTTAAATATTTTACTTCGACTACTTCCGCCGGACAAACCCAACTGAAATTAGGGTTTTTTGCCAAAGATTCTTGCAAAGCTGACAGCATGACTCGGTGCTCGCCAACGTAACCTAAAGCTGTTTTTGGTACGGGCAATTTGCCAGTATTTCCCAAATCCGGGCGGTGGAATTCGACGACACCGGGATAGTCGCCGTCGCAGAGGCTAATTTGCTCGAAGGTGGTGATTTGCGGCAAGATTTGTTGCCACACACCGATACCTTCTAAGATCATTCCTGATAGCAGGGTGATTGCATAGGCTTGTTTTTTGGCTGCTGCCACTGCGGGGAGTTGGGTTTCAATTATTGCTATTTTTAATGCTGAATCTTTTAAGGCGCTGGCTAAGGTGGCCCCGACTATGCCACCTCCGACGATGGCTATGTCAAAGTCGAGTGTCGGTGTTTCCGTGGAGGCTGTTGTTGGAGAAAGTTGGTTTACAGGCATTTTCAAGGGAATTTGTCAAAGTTAATTGGATTGTTACTTTGTTATTGTAAAGAATTATTTCGATTTAGGGCGATCTTGAGGCAGAGATTATGTCATATCAATTCCGGCTGCGCCGGAATGATATCAAATCCCATCGCACATTTCTCTCAAATTCGATCGCCCATCAACCCAAAAATCCCATCGGCCATCAACCCAAAAACCCCGGCGGTTGAAACCGCGAAGTTTACGGGCACACAGACAAAACCCGCCTCCGCGGGTTGAAGAGTTGATCGCGCATTTATCTCAAATTCGATATTTCTTCGTCCGCGGAGGCGGACATCGTTTGTGTAGACGCGGTTTCCAACCGCCGGGTTATATCAAATCCGCTAGCTTCGGAACGATATAATTGTAGGGAAACGGCACTGCCGTTTCCTGATTTCGGGTAATATTAATTCCGATGCCACCGATCGCAACTAACAATTAACTACCAACTGCGGCTAATTGATTATTTCCTGTGAATAGAGGCGATACTTCCTGGCAAATGGGAATCTCGATGACAAACTCTGCACCTTCCCCAGGCGTGGAAATACACTGCAATTTGCCTCGGTGTTTTTCAACTATAATCTGATAGCTGATTGACAGTCCCAAGCCTGTACCTTTGCCGACTGGTTTAGTAGTAAAAAATGGATCGAACAACTTGCCAATAAGTTCTTGATTGATTCCCATCCCGTTGTCGGCAATCCGAATTGTTACTGTTTCTGAGTTCGCACTGGTGCTAATCCGAATTCGGTTGTGGTGAGCATATATTTCTTTGGAAGAATGAGTGCTGTTGTAATCTTCTAGGGCATCGATCGCATTTCCTAAAATATTCATAAATACTTGATTTAGCTGACCTACATAGCACTCAATTTCTGAAAAATTGCCGTATTCTTTGATAATCTCAATAGCGGGACGAAGTACATTAGCTTTAATCCGGTGCTGCAAAATTAGCAAAGTGCTTTCGATTCCTTCGTGAATATCTACTCGCTTCATCTGCGATTCGTCGAGTCTGGAAAAGTTGCGTAAGGATACAACTAAGTCGCGGATGCGATCGGCTCCTACTTTCATTGATTCCAAAATCTTCGTAAAGTCTTCCATTAAGTAATCAACTTCAATATCTTCGGCTGCTTCTACAATTTCCGGGACGGGATTTGGGTATTTTTCCTGGTAAAGCTGGAGCAAACCGAGCAAGTCTGTGGCGTATTGGCTGGCGTGGGTAATGTTGCCGTAGATGAAGTTAATCGGATTGTTAATTTCGTGGGCGACGCCGGCGACTAGCTGCCCGAGAGAAGAGATTTTTTCGGTTTGGATGAGTTGAGTTTGAGCTTGGTGCAACTCTTGGACAGCTTTTTCGAGCTGGGCTGCTTGCGATCGATACTGTCCCTCGGACTGCTTGAGTGCTTCCAAAACTTCCACTCGATCGCTAATGTCGGTGTGAGTTCCCACCCACTCGCGAACGCTGCCGTCGGCGGCCAAAATGGGGACGCCCCGCACCCAGAAGTGTCTGTAGCTGCCGTCTGCTGCCCGCAAGCGGTGCTCGACTTCGTAGAGACTTTTTGTTTCTATGGCCTGCATCCAAGCTTGAATTGTGCGATCGCGGTCTTCTGGGTGCACTGCTTCTATCCAGTTGTCCTTCTCTTTCCAACTCATGCCCGTATAAGCTATCCAATCAGGCTGAGGCTTATCGAAGATTCCGCTAGCGTCTGTCATCCAAACCATCTGTGCGGTTGCCATTGCCAGCGATCGGTATCTTTCCTCGCTCAGACGCACAAATTCTTCGGCTTTGCGACTGGCTGTCACATCGCGCAAAATAGCTGTGAATATGATTTCGCCTGCCACTTCGAGTCTGGAAATAGAAGCTTCGGCGGGAAATTCCGTACCATCTTGGCGGCGGGCGAAAATTTCTTTGCGGTTGCCCATTGTTCGGGCTTGTTTAACGCCGCCGCTGAAATTGCTCACGAGGTGACTGTGAGGAATGCCAAAAGCTTCGGGCAAAAGCAGACTCAGGGATTGCCCGATCGCCTCAGCAGCCGTCCACCCGAAAATCTTTTCTGCACCTTGGTTGAACAAGATAATTTTTTGCTCAGCATCCACGGAAATAATCGCGTCGTCGGCAATTTCTACAATGCCGGCGAAACGAGCTTGAGACAGTTGCAGGGCTTTTTCAGCGTGTTTGCGATCACTGATGTCGCGGGCGATCGTCGAAATGTATGTGAGTTTGTCGTCCGGTGAGGAGTGGGAGATGATGACTTGGCTGACGGGAATTTCGAGTCCCGATGCTGACACGAAGGCTGTTTCTCCGCTCCAAAAGCCTTCGGAAACAGCGGTGGCGATCGCTTGTTTCAAAGTGCTGTAGTCTGACGCTGCCGTGAATTCTAGAACTTGTCGCTTGGATATATCTTCGTTTTCGCCTATACCCACCATTTTTCTGCCGGCTTTGTTAATGTAAATGGCGCGTCCTTCGATGTTGTAAGTACCTACAAAATCGGGGGTTGCTTCCAGAATTGCTGCCAGACTTCTGTTGGCGATTTCGGCTTTTTTGCTTTCAGTAATATCCCGTGCGATGGTAACTATACCGCTAATATTTCCTAGTCCGTCCCGGTAAGCACTTTTTGTAGAAAGAAATGTCCGCAAATTTCCTTTAACTGGCAGCTCTTCTTCGATGGCTTCCGTTGTTCCCGCTGCCATAATTGGGCGATCAGTTTTTCTAATATTGCCCGCGATTTCCGGCGGAAATAACTCGCTGTCATCTCTGCCGATAATGTCGTCTACAGACTTGCCAATTATACTGGCTCCCGCAGCATTAAGCATTAAGTAACGACCCTGAATATCTTTGACAAATAGGGCTGCGGGCGTACTGTTGATGACTGCCATCAACAGGTTGTAGTTTTTTTGAAGCGCCTGCTTTGTTGTTTGAGAGTCGAAAATTTGCTGCTGCAATTGCTCGTTGGTGATTTGCAGTTGGATAGTCCGTTTCTCAACTTGATTTTCTAAGTCTAATTTAGCTTTCCTCAGTCCCAGTTCCGCTCGATAGCGCTTCCGGTCTGCGCTGCAGAGAGTTTTGGCATTCTGCCAAATCAGAACTGTAAAAATAATCACGTTCAATACGCTTAAGAGCGATATCCCTACCTCCGGCGTGTAGGCTTGTAACCGATCTCCCAATAGGATGAAATAACCGACTAAAGGCGGGATAATGATTGCCCGTGGCAACAAGCGCCTCGCCATGATGCCGCCCGCGCGATCGCTCGTCATTACTGCTATCAATCCTCGCTCTGGACTGGCAAATAAAATGCCAAAGCTCAGCAACATACATGCTGCAGAGGTGTGCAAAGCCATCCCTGTATTATTGCCAATTTGGTAAAATAAAGCTTTGTCGTAGAAATAGCCTATCAAGCCCGTAAATGCAATTAACAATGCTGAACAGCTTAAGATTTGAATTCGCAGGTATTTAGGCCGACGTTCTGACAGCAGCAGCAGCGCTGTTCCCAGGAATAAAAAAGCAGCAGCAGTATTCGGCGCCATGCGTCCGGGTGTTCCGGTAATTGTCAATGTGAAACTTTCTTTAAATAGCAGTTGGTCGATGCCTAAGTCTAAATTAAAGCTATATTGAACTAGGGTTAATATGCTAATTAATATAATTAAAAATGAGGATACTAAAATTAAATTTTTGTAATTTTTTTGAGGCTTTCTTGCTGTTAATTTGGCGCGCCGGATCTGTTGGATGAATAGAGAAAACCCGCCCAAAATAAAGCAGACCGCAGTATTGGCTTTCATCGTCACGAGTCCGGGCAGAATGCTTTTTAAGAGTTGCAGATCGAATATCCAACCCAAAATGACTGTACAGCCGATCACCATTACTGCAATACTCGCTTTTTTGGGAAAAGACTCGACAGCAGCCATTCGGGTTGAGGGCCTTTGCAGTTGTTGTGCTCGTTCAAAAACTTCCAATTTCTCGATCCCTCTAATTATTTGGTTTCTACGTATCTAAGGTAACAATAAACACTCTAGCGATAGTGTTGCCTACTATACAAAGCTGCTTAAGATTTTCTCAAAGCTGCTAATCATAAAATATGAATTATTTTATCTAACTTTAGAGAGATCGTCAAATGAAGGTTTAAGGCTCTTATGTAGAAGGCATTCGGCAGAATTGACTAATTTTTTTATGTGTAAATTTTAATAAAAAATTCCTTGTTCCTTGTTCGTTGTCCCTTCGATTTCGGAAATTGGCGGCTGATTCATCGGCAAGACGGAGTGTTTTTACTCAGTACATGGAGGGCTAATGGTAGCGGATGAATCACTGTGCAACAAGATCACTCGCATTGTAAACCGGCTGCTGTGCCTGGGGGAAATGTGGCACAACAGATAAGACTCGGCGGTTGAAACCGCTACTACAAAAACAAAGTCCCAGCAGAGAGGGACTAAAGAGGGGATATTAAAGAAAGTCGGAGTTGGTAACTGACAACTGACAACTGACAACAGTCAACTAACTCCCAAGTTTTGAAGTGCTTCCAAAGCTTCGGTTGCTGAGGGGTAACGCTGGGGGAAAGCGTACAGCACCATCTGGTCTAAAACGCTCGCCAACTCCGGGGTGACAGTTGCATTTTTCTGCCAGATGAGATTCCCTAAATTATCAACTCTGAGTTGTTTCGGGCGCATTCCTGTCAAGGCTTGAATCCCCATAAGCCCGACAGCATAGATGTCGCTGCACAATTTCGGGGAACCGATGGCTTGTTCCGGGGGAATATAATCTTGCTGAGTACCGCCACGCGATTTCGTTTGACCGATGCTGTTTTGTGAAGTGTTGATTTCTTTAACTGCCCCAAAGTCAATTAATACCATTTTGTTATCAGATGTGCGCCTGATTAAGTTTTGAGGGTGAACGTCGCGGTGAATTACATCTTGTTTGTGAACAAAAACAAGCACTTCCAAGATATCTTTCAACAAAGCGATAACCTGATGCTCTTCCCAGGGTTGACCTTCGATTAGTTCTTGATACAAGGGTTGCCCTTCGATGAATTGATAGACTAAATAAAAATATCCATCTTCTTCAAAACGAGCTAACAATTCTGGTATCCGATCGTGTTGGCCCAATCGATATAAAACCCGCGTTTCTCGATCGAATAACTGGCTGGTTCTCTCAGACTGGCTTTTCAGGCGCTTGACGAGGCACAAAGGTCGATCGGGCAAATTTTCATCTTCAGCCAGATAGGTATCGCTGTACTCGGTGTTCACCAAATGTTCTCTAATTCGGTAACGCATCCGCAGCAGCTTTTGCAACATGGGATCGACAGAATTAGCTGGTTGTGTGCCTTTTTGTACAGCTCTCATGATGCAGTCCCAAAGATTTGCTCCGACTACTCTTTCTTCTTGTCCAATAATTTCTGCTTGCTTCAGTATCTTGGTGAGGTCTTTCCACAAGTTGTAGCCGACATACCGCCCCAGGTAGCCCACTGTGTACCCGCGGGCGATCGGATCGTTTTGCTGAATTTCTTGGTACGTAAAACCCCCTACAACGCCTCGAATTATCGACTGTTGCAACCGACTCAGGTGTTTTTCCGTTTGTTCGTATACCAGATTGTCCAAAAAAATTATTGCTTCTTCTACCGTCATAGTTTCATGGCTTAAGTTAGTTGTGCAGCAGCAACACATTTGGTTTTTATATTTCTGTTATAGACGGTTGGGTTAAAATTTACTAGGTTTTTTGATTGGTGAAATATATCTTGATAAATATGACTTTTATGAATCAAGATTGTGAATTATATGAAATTCATTTACTTGACAAATGGTTGATGTGTTAAGTGGAATAGACTGATTTTTCTCAGAGAGGAGCTTAGAGATATAGCAATCCTCGCATCATTTGTGAATTTCTTACGGACTCCCAGCGGGTTCGGGGAGGGTTGGGGTGGAGTAAAAAATTTACGACTCCTGCAAGAATTGCTATATAAGGGTTATTTAAGCCGACATGATAAGCTGTGGTGCATTGAGATGGGAATTATCGGGCGGGCGCTCCTGCCCACCCGACAATAGTTTAAAGAAACAAGATAGTAAAAATTAGATTCGCGCCTGCTTATTAAGAATTAACAGTTAACAGTTAACTGTTAACTGTTAATTCTTAATCTTGTTCACATAGCCCCACAAACTGTAATCGCGACTTAGCCAACCCCGGAAAAAAGCCATCTGAGTCGGATCTTCTTGCACCCTTTTGTAGCGGTAAATAATTCGTTCATTAATCATTTGCAGCGCGGTATTTCTGTTATTTGCCCCTTTCAGCGCTTCCTTGGTGCGCGGGTCAAAAACTCCCGTTTGCGGCAATCCTAATGCTTGCTGAAGAAAGGTAATTGAGTTATTAATACCGAAATTAACGGCGGTGTCAAACATGACGATCGCCAAAGCCGGCTGCATCGTGCCCGAGAGGCTCGAATCCCAGTAATATTTATAAATTTCTAGGAGCTCTGCTTCCGACATCTGCGTCACATCAAGGGGCGGAAGCCCACGACTGTAGCGGTAGGCGTTGTATTCCGTTTGCAAGACGCCCCGATAAGTTCTGCCGCCCTTATCGGCAGGGTGATTGCTGAATCCGCCCTCAAAATATAGGGTGAAATAAAGTGCAGTTTGAAATAATTTCTGCCGAAAGCTGGCTGTCTGCTGCTGCTGTGCGAAAGTCTTTTGGGCAAAGGGTAAGGGGATTGCTAAGGTTAACAAGAGTATCCCCAGCAGAAGGTTTGGTTTCCACTTGATGTTATGTTGGCGCTGTGTCGCTTGCTTGTCGCTCATAAATTCTCTGTGACGATCGCCCGTAATTCCGCTAAAACTGCTACTCTGCAAAATAATATAGATTCAACCTTTAACTTGATAGCACAGATAGGCCGCAAAATGAATTCCGATTTTCGCAACCAATCCGAAACACCCCAATTTGAAGATGCTGCATCCCTGACAGTTGTTGCAGAAACCTATTACTCTCAAGGCAATTTAGCAGCAGCCGTCGCAGCTTGTCGCCGAGCTCTGGAATTGCAACCGGATTGGGCGGCGGCTTACGTGACAATGGGCAATGTGCAGCAAGCAAGCGGCCAAATTGAGGAAGCGATGCGGTTTTATTCCGAGGCGATCGCTCTGAATCCGGATTTTGCTGAGGCTTATGCTAATTTGGGCAGTATGCTCTACAAACAAGGGCATTTGGTGGAGGCGGTTGTCAATTACGAAAAGGCGATCGAACTTAAACCGAATTTGGCTGCTGCTTACTGGAATTTGGCAGGGGCACTGAAGCAGCAGGGGCAGCAGGATGCAGCGGTAGCATACGAGCAAAAAGCTCTCGAACTCAATCCCCACCTTGCTCAGGTTGATTTTCACTTAAATTTAGGAGATAAATTAGCGCGGCAAGGGAAGTTAGATGAGGCGGTGGCTGCATGGCAGCAGGCGATCGCATTCAAACCCGATTTAGCCGAAGCATACTGTCAAATTGGCCGAGTTTTGCGCCACCAGGGTCAATTTAAAGACGCAATACCCAACCTTCAAAAAGCTCTACAAATTAAACCCGATTTTATTGGGGCTCACCAACATTTGTGCGACATCCTCAGAGATACTAGCGATTTAGCTGCCGCGCGGCAAGCCGTACACCACTACAGCCAAATGTGTGCAGAAACCGATCCAATTATGACCGCGATTTACTTCATCAGCACCTATCAAGTGTCGGGATTAAATCAAATTGCTGGCGATCGATTTTTAGAGCTAGAGTCGTACTTAGAGCAAAACTTAGAAACCGCTAGCCCGGTGGAAATTAAATCGCTTTATGCAAACTTGTTATTCAGCACGCCCTATTTGCGAGATGACTTGGCGGCAAACTCAAAACTTTACAGATTAATTGCCAAAAAGTATATCGACCAATGTATTAAACCTAATTTTTCTCAACCCGCAAATTACAGCTTCAAACCAACGGTTCCATCCAGCAAGTTAAAAATCGGCTTTTTGTCCAATCACTTTAGCCGCCATCCTGTAGGTTGGTGCAGCGCGGACATCATTCACGAATTGTCCGACATCACACCCAATGTGTATTTGTACGCTTCGGAAAAAATTATTCCTGACGCTCTCACTAAGCAATTTGAAACTTGGGGAAAACTCACTTTTCCGACCACCTACCCGAACGGACTTGCCAATTCCGCAGAAATTATCGACCAAATTCAGCAAGATGAATTGGACGTTTTAGTTGATTTAGATTCTCTCAGCGTACCAGTTCACGCTGACATTCTCTACCAAAAACCCGCACCAGTTTGTGTTTCTTGGCTGGGATTTGACGCCCCTTACATATCGCCGGAAAATTACTTTCTTACAGACTGGCACTCGCACCCTGCAGACAGGGAAAAATATTATGACGAGCAGCTAATTAGGATGCCTGATTCCTTTGTCGCGGTGTCCGGTTTTCAGAGATATGGAGTCGATCCCGTTGCATTGAGAAGATCGCATCGGATCGGTTTGGATCAGATAGTTTACCTGTGCGTCGCTCCCGGAAGAAAATTCAATAGCGAGTTGGTAAAAGCACAAATTGCGATTCTCAAAGAAGTGCCGAACAGTATCTTAATTCACAAAGCTTTAGGCGATGCTGCCGTGTTTGAGGCTGCATATCACCAAGCTTGCGAAGCTGAGAAAGTGAGCAAGCACCGAATTAAGTTTTTGCCGAGGTTTGCTACTGAGGAAGAACACAGAATTATCTATTTGCTGGCAGATGTTTTGTTAGATTCTTATCCTTACAACGGAGGAACTCAAACTTTAGAGGCTTTGTGGTCTAATTTGCCGTTGGTGACTCGCACAGGAGAGCAATTTTTGTCGAGAATGGGTTATTCGTTTTTGCAGACTTTGGGAATTGAAACAGGCGTGGCTTTGTCTTGGTCGGAATATGTGGAAGTGGGTGTAAAATTGGGCAAAGATCGTGAATTGAGAAATGCAATTAAAGCACAGTTGGTGAAATCTAAAGATCCAGCCAATTTGTCGCCGCTGTGGAATCCGAAAAAGTTTGCTGGTGATATGTATGCGGTGTTTGAAAAATTGTGTAAAATAGGATAAATGCTGGCTAGTGACTGCTGAGTAATGACTAATAACTGATGACTAATGACTTCTACACTGCCAACTATTAAGTTTTTGAAACAGCCGACTTCGGAAGCTTGGGTGCAACAGGCGATCGCCCATTTGGATACAATCTTATTAGACCATTCTCACTGCGAGCGGAAAGCGGCGGGAGTAGCGTTAAATTTAATGTTTCGCTACCCAGCAAGGGAAAAATTGGTGAGGATGCTAACGGCGATCGCCCGCGAAGAATTAGAGCATTTCGAGCAAGTCAACCAGCGGTTAGAAAAGCGCAGCATCGCTTTGCGCCCTTTGGCCGCACCTCCCTACGGTGCAGGTTTGTCCGCCCAAATTCGCAAGCAGGAACCGGAGAGACTTTTGGATTCTTTGTTAGTTTCTGGTTTGATAGAAGCGCGCAGTCACGAACGGTTGGGACTGCTGGGAGATCGCTGTCCCGACGCGGAATTAGCTAAGTTTTACCGCAGTTTGATGGCTTCGGAAGCTCGCCATTACGGGGTATATTGGATTTTGGCAACAACTTATTTCGATCGGGATATTGTGATGCAGAGGTTGGAGGAATTATCATTAGTAGAGAGCGAGTTGCTGACAAGTCTTCATCCCGAACCGAGAATTCACAGTTAAAAGCTAGGTGCATTTAAAAACTGTAAAAAAAAATTAGTAAGTTTACAGTTGCTAAAGTCAACAAATAAATATTAAGTTGCAATCACCCATGAAAACCCAACATCTGGATTTTTTAATTCGTTCCTGGGAAACGCGCGATCGCGCTGAGGCGTTCTATTTAATTAGGGATGTTTTAGCAGAGTACGGTTTAAAATGCGAACCTCACGGGGCAGATCGAGATGTCTATGATGTAGAACTACATTATCATAATCAAGGCGGCGAATTTTGGGTAGTTGAACGGCAGGATAAAATAGTGGGTACAGCGGCTTACTATCCGATTGAGCGCGGAAATAATGCTGTGGAAATTCGCAAAATGTATATTTTGCCCGCAGCAAGGAGACAGGGTTTGGGGAAATTTTTACTGCAAGAATTGGAAAGTAAAATTATCGCTCGCGGCTTTGAGGAAATCTGGATTGAAACTGCTAGTATTCTCAAGGAAGCTGTTAAAATGTACGAAAATAGCGGATATCTAGCGACAACGGGTGTGGAGACGCCAAGGTGCGATCGGGTTTACGTAAAGTCTCTAGGTAGAAAAAACCTACAATAAGGTTTGTGTAAACAATGATTAATTTACTCAGTTTCAATCCACAACAGCAAATAGTTGTTCGGCGTGGCCTTTCTGCCTTAATCTTCTGCCTTACTTTTGTACTGATTAGTTATTTTGTGATAGCGCTGCCCCTACCGCCCTTCCATAGCGCAGAGTCGCGCCTAATTTTCAGCCTTCGCTGCCAAATCTTTCCGTTACTGATGTTATTTGCCGGCATAGTTGCAGTTGGTAATGGTAGATTTAGCAGCCCAGCCATCAACCCTTTAGCAAATGCCGAATCAGAAGCAATGCGGATTAATTTACGTTATCTGAGCAACACTATAGAGCAATTTGTGCTGTTTTTTGTAGGCAGTTTAATCCTTTCTACCTTTTTAGATACTTACAGCATCAAGCTGATTCCAATTTTGGCAACTTTGTTTGTTTTGGGAAGAATAGCGTTTTCGATAGGCTATCTCAAAGAGCCGATAGAACGAGCTTTTGGCCTGGGAGTTACTCTGTATCCTACTATTGCCGTACTAATTTATGATGCCTACCGCGTACTATTTTTCAATAGCTGAGGGATTTGAGATTTTTTTGAAATAAGACTTATGCTTTGATTAGTCCTGTGAAAACCTAAAATTAGGAGAAAAACAAATGACTATCCTCACCAACAACTCTCCATATCAAAATGATGATATCAACAAAGTTTTAGATGGTCCTAAAGATAATAGATTTGTTCAGACAGTGCGGGGAATTTTAAATCCTCTGTATTATTTAGAACGAAACTATAAAAGCTACGGTGACATTTTTACCAGCAAATTCAGCAATTTTCCGCCCCAGGTAATTATTAGCAATCCTCAAGCTATTCAAGAAATTTTTACAGCGGATTCCAAACTTTTTGAATCCGGTACGGGAAACCAGATAGCGCTACCTTTAGTAGGCTCGAATTCGTTATTGTTGTTAGATGGCGATCGACATTTGCAGCAGCGCAAACTTTTAATGCCACCTTTTCACGGTGAACGCATGAAAGCTTACGGACAAATCATCTGCAATACCACCGAAAAAGTAATTAATAATTGGACTCCGGGTAACTCGGTTATCGCGCAATCAACTATGCAGGAGATTTCCTTGGAAGTGATTTTGCACGCGGTGTTTGGGCTGAGCGAAGGAGAACGCTACCAGCAAATTCAGCAACTTCTTGTTAAGATGTTAAATTTTTTTAGCAATCCTTTGAGTGCGACATTTTTGTTTGTGAAGTCGTTGCAACAAGATTTAGGTGCTTGGAGTCCTTGGGGAGGATTTGTGCGACAAAGACAGCGTTTAGATGAACTGCTTTATCAAGAAATTCGCGAACGCAAAACTCAGTCGGAACCATTAGGCGAAGACATCCTGAGCTTGTTAATTTCAGCTCGTGACGAAGCGGGACAGCCGATGAGCGACGTTGAATTGCGGGATGAATTAATGACAATGTTATTCGTGGGACACGAAACTACAGCCACAGCTTTAGCCTGGGCTTTGTATTGGATTCACTACCTCCCAGAAGTCCGCGAGAAACTGCTGCAAGAACTCAATTCTATTGATTTGAAAAATTCCGATCCGGCGGAAATAACTAAACTCCCGTATTTGAATGCTGTCTGTTGCGAAACGCTGCGGATTTATCCGATCGTATTTTTTGCATTTCCGCGCATTCTGCAAGCTCCGATGCAGTTAATGGGTTATAATCTTCCCAAAGGAATGATAGTTTCTTCCTGTATTTATTTGGTTCATCACCGTCCTGATATTTACCCGGAACCAAATTGTTTTAAACCAAAACGTTTTCTCGAACGTCAATTTTCGCCTTACGAATATTTGCCGTTTGGGGGAGGAAACCGCCGCTGTATTGGGGCGGCATTTGCCATGTTTGAAATGAAGTTAGTATTGGCGAAAGTGCTGTCACGATACTCTTTAGAACTTACAGAAAATAGTCCCGTGGTGCCAGTACGTCGCGGTTTGACAATGGCACCCGCTGGTGGTGTGCATCTGACGGTAAAGAATCGGATTTGAATCATATCAAATCCGATCGCTCGCTCGGATTTGATATGATACCGATACAACGGGTTTTAATTTAATTTTTGCTGCAGAGGAATCTCGATCACAAATTCGGAACCTTCTCCCAATACAGAATTGCAAGAAAGCTTGCCGCCGTGTTTTTCTACTATAATAGAGTGCGAAATCGCCAATCCTAAGCCAGTACCTTTGCCAATGGGTTTAGTAGTGAAAAACGGGTCAAACAAGCGCTTTTGCACATCTTCGCTCATGCCGGGGCCACTGTCAGCTATCCATATGGCAACGCTGTTATTGTCGGTTACTTGGGTGCGAATCGTAATTGCGAGATTTTTGGCGGTGCGATTGGATTCCTTCATCTCCATTTCCAATGCGTCTAGCGCATTGCTCAACAAATTCATAAATACTTGATTTAACTGACCGGGATAACATTCAACTAAAGGCAAATTACCGTATTCTTTAATCACATTAATTGTCTGGTGATCGGCTTTATGTTTCAGGCGGTTTTGCAAAATTAGCAGCGTGCTTTCAATACCTTCGTGAATGTCAACTTGTTTTTTTTCGGCTTCGTCAAGTCTTGAAAAAGTTCGCAGGCTCAAAACTATGTCGCGGATGCGATCGGCTCCGACTTTCATAGATGCTAAAATTTTTGGTAAATCTTCAATGAGATAATCAATTTCAAAGTCATCCCTTGCATCTACAATTCTTGCGCTAGGCTGCGGGTATTCCTTCTGGTAAAGTTGCAGCATTTTTAGCAAGTTTTGAGTGTATTCGCTGGTGTAGCTGAGATTCCCGTAGATAAAATTAACTGGGTTGTTAATTTCGTGGGCGACACCTGCTACTAACTGTCCCAAACTTGACATTTTTTCACTTTGAATTAATTGAGTTTGGGTACGTTTTAGTTCGCGCAAAGTTTCTTCTAGCTGTTGAGTTTGAGCTTGAGCTAGTCGGGCCGCTTTGCGGGTTTGGGTGTACAGTTCAGCGTGGTCGATCGCGATCGCAATTTGAGCGACCACCGCTTGCATCAGTTCGACTTCCGAGTCGCTCCAATTTCGCATGGACACAGCCTCATAGCAGGTAATTGCCCCAATCTCGCCTGAAGCAGTTTGAACTGGCAGCGACAGCACTGAGTTAATTTTTAAGGCCTGGAAATTTTCGCGCACTTCTAAATCTTCAAAAGTGCTGACATCATCAATTCGCAGGATGTGTCGCTGCAAAATCTGTGGCAGGGCGACACTAGATTGATCTTCTATAGAATAAGTACCGAGCAAACTCGGCAAAGCTGCATTCTTCGCTTCGCAAACTATTTCCCAAACCGGAGGATTGCGGTTTAGGCGATACCAAGTGAACAGGCACCAATCTATGTGCATCAAATTGCGAATTTTTTGAACTGCGGTTTCTAAAATTGTGTCTAAATCTAAAGATGTGCGAATCTGGTTGGCAATTTGATTGAGCAGTTGTTGTCGTCTTGCTTGCTGTCTGAGGGCTTGTTCCGATCGCACTAATGTTTCTTCTGCAAGTTTGCGATCTGTTAAATCTTGGATCACTCCTTGGATAATTTTTTCATTTCCCACCTCGATGACTGTCAGCACGACTTCTGCGGGAAAATCAGTACCGTCTAAGCGCTGATGAACCCAATCAAAACGGTGCTTTCCCCGCTCAAAAGCGATCGCTATCATGTCGTCAGCCATGCTCAAAGAATCTTTGCCGTTGGGTTGGAAAGGAGGCGAGAGTGTGCCAGGGTTTTGGCAGTACAACTGTTGCGGGGTAGTACAGCCGAATAGTTTTAGGGTGGCTGTGTTAGCATCGGTGATGGCATTGTCACATAGCATAAAAACAGGCAAACTTGTTAATTCGTAGAGGGATCGAAATTTGGCTTCCGACTGCTGCAATGCGGCTTCTGTTTGCTTGCGATCGGTAATATCAGCAACCATTGCCAAAGCGCCCACATAGCGTCCCTGTTTGTCGGCCAAGGAATTAGTAGAAACCATCGCCCACAAGTCCCTGCCGTCTCGGCGACGGAACTTAAAATCGAGCTGTTCGCGAATTCCTTCACGGCGGCGGTCGAGACTGATTTGTGCGATCGCCATGCCTTCTGCATCCATGAAAGCAAATAGCGACTCCCCGATCATTTCCTCTGGGCTGCAGCAGAGCAGATCGGCCATTTTTTTGTTGACAAAAGTAGTTTTACCCTCCGCATCTATGATCCAAATTCCTTCGTCCGCTGTCTCGACAATGCACCTGTATTTTTCCTCGCTTTCCCTGAGCGCTTCTTCTGCTAATTGGCGAGCAGTAATGTTTTGAGTCATTAGCAATCCGCCGATGATTTCTTGCCGTTCGTTTCTGACTGGCAAAGCATAACCGAGGTAAACGCGATCGCTGTAAAAAAATTCTGTAACAACTGTTTCTCCTGCCAGTGCCGCCCGATAAGTTGGCTCGATCTGAGCGCAAACATCTGGCTCGAATACTTCCCAGATTGTCTTGCCTTCCATCAACTCTTTGGAAAGCCCCACTGCTGCTAATTCTGTACCTTCTACCAGCGTGTAGCGCAGTTCTGGATCGAACAACATCACCGCGCCGTTCGGAAAGTTGCTTGCCATAGTGCGGTAAAGCTGTTCGCTTTTTTGCAGCGCAGCTTCTGCTTGTTTGCGATCGCTAATGTCAATTATGACTGCACCGATGCCGAACGCCTCGCCATCTTTGTCTAGCAGGGGAAAATAAGAGCCTGTCAAATGTCGGACAAACCCCGGCTTTCTGGGATTGTCACCACTCATCTCGATGTTAATTAGGGGTTGTTTCGTCCTCAAAATTTGTTCGTACAAAGGCTCTATTAATGGAGCGATATTTGGCAATATTTCGCGTACAGTCTTGCCAATGTGTTCTGCTGGACTCAGGCTATTTATTTCTGCTATAAATTGATTAATTTGCACGTACCGCAGTTGGGAGTCCAAAATGCAAATTCCCGCCGGAGCCTCCTTCAAAAAGGCATCAAATAGTGCTTGTCTCTGTGCTAATTCTTGTTCTAAAGCTTTGCAAACGCTGAGATCAGTTAAAGAACCCATCATCCCCACAACTTCTCCCGTTTTGTCTTTCAATAGCGAGAGCATCAGGTGCGAAGAAAAATTTTCTCCTGATTTACGGCGCGTGATAACTTCTATTTCATGCTCGCCTTTTTCTTGTAGCGGTTTGATAACTTTCTCTAACAAAAAATCGTGCTGTTCTGGCGGGTAAATTAAAGAAACGTGCTGTCCGATAGCCTCAGTTTCTTCATAGCCGTATAACTTTTGGCAGGCTTGATTCCAAATGGCGATCGAGCCGTCCATATCTGTATAAATCACCGCTTCGTGAATTTGGTCGATAATTTGACTTTGGAGACGTAATTTTTCTTGAGTTTGTTCCAGTTCGGAGATTTTTTCTTCTAGTAGTTTCTGAGTTTTTTCTAGTTCGGCAGTCTGCTTTGCCAGCAATTTTTCCAGATGTGAATTGCTGTGCGGCGGCCCTGATTCCAGCGGAGCGCTATTTTGATCCCGATTATTAAAGATTTCTTCAACACTTAGCCAAATCGCGCACTGTCCCTCTGTTTCAATTGCCCGCTCAGAAACTCGCACGGGTACGAGATGCTGGTTTTTATGTTTGTATGCTGCTTCGCACAGGTGCGTGTGGCTATTTTTTACTTGACATTCTAGATATGTTTCTGGGGGCGCGCACTGTGTTTGCTGAATTTCCCAGTAGTTGAGGTGGAGAGTTTCTGCAACTGTGTGGCCGATAATACTTGCAAAAGCTGGATTTACGTCGAGAAAAGTCCCGTCCGTCCGGCACAATGCTAGCCCGATAGGGCTGAGTTCTAACAATTGGCGGCGGGAGCGATTGCGCTTGGCTTTTCCTAACTGGCTTTGCATCTGACCTAGCTGGACTTGGTTTATTTAATTATATCTTTTTATCTTGTTGATTGCTGTGAGTTTTCTCGTTAATTAAAAAAGAGGCAAGAAGGAAGTTCGGCAACGATCCCTGTACGGGATTTAACAAATGTAACGGATGGATGCTGAGGTTGGAGGGAAGAAGGAAGAGGTTGGAGGTTGGAGGTTCGAGGGCAGTTTGGCAACGATCCCTGTACGGGATTTAACGGATGGATGTTGAGGAAAAAGACAGGATGGGGAAACAAAAATGAGTAATAATCAACGGGGAGGAGGAAAGAGGGAATGAGAAGAAACCAGAAAAATCACAAAAGAAGAAGTATAAAACTGGTACAAAGACCATTAATTTATACATGGTATCTTCCCTCCAACCTTCTTCCTTCTTCCTTCTTCCGACGGACATCGGACGGACATCGGACTGACATCCGTTACATCCGTTACATCCGTTACAGAATCCGTTGCCGAACTTCCTTCAATTAATCGCGGGCAATACCTTCGGATCGGGCGGCCAATTGTACTGCACCGGCGACAGCAATGGCAACTCTTTCGTCAAAAACAGATGGTATAATGTGTTCTTTGTCAAGCTGAGAAGGGCTGACTAAAGAGGCGATCGCATAAGCGGCTTCCAAATACATACTGGTCGTAATCGTGGCAGCTTTGCAGTCCAAAGCACCTCGAAATATCCCCGGAAATGCCAAAACATTGTTAATTTGATTCGGGTAGTCGCTGCGTCCGGTTGCTATGATCGCCGCATCTTCCATAATTAATTCTGGCTGAATTTCAGGAATGGGATTTGCCATTGCAAAAACAATGGGATTTTCGGCCATCGAACGCACCATTGAGCGGGTGAGCACGCCGGGGGCGCTGACGCCTAAAAATACATCGGCACCGGCGATCGCATCTTCCAAAGTACCGCTCGAAGGTACAGCAAATTCTAATTTTTCTGGGTTCATATCCGTGCGATCTTCGGAGAGAACGCCTTTGGAGTCGCACATGATGATGTTTTGGGCACCTGCTTTACGCAGCAATCGGGCGATCGCAACTCCGGCCGCACCGGCTCCGTTAATCACGATACACACTTCTGCGATCGTTTTTTTGACAATTTTTAAGGCATTAATTAATGCTGCCAAACTAACAATCGCAGTGCCGTGCTGGTCGTCATGAAAAATGGGAATATCTAAGGTTTCCCGCAATCTTGCTTCGATTTCAAAGCAGCGGGGAGAAGAAATATCTTCGAGGTTAACGCCGCCAAAAACCGGGGCGATATTCTGCACTGTGCGAATAATTTCCTCGGTATCTTGGGTGTTCAAACAGATAGGAAAGGCGTCAATACCTGCAAATTCTTTAAATAGCATGGCTTTGCCTTCCATGACTGGCAGTGCGGCGGCAGGGCCGAGGTTTCCCAGTCCCAAAACTGCGCTACCGTCGGTAACAATGGCAACAGTATTTTGTTTGATTGTGAGGTTATAAACTTGTTGCGGGTCATTGGCGATCGCCGTACAGATGCGGCCAACTCCAGGGGTGTATGCCATTGCCAAATCTGACTGGCGTTTGAGGGAAATTTTGCTAACTACGCTGATTTTGCCGCCACGGTGCAAGTTGAAAGTGCGATCGTACACGTCGATCACTTTGATATCTGGCAGTCCTTTCACTGCTTGCACTATTTCTTCATTGTGTTCGAGGCTGGAGGCATCGACGGTGATATCACGAATGGTAGTGGCACGGGTTTGCTCGATCAAGTCGATTTGACCGAAGTTGCCGCCGACAGATGCGATCGCGCTGGTGACTCTTGCCAGCATTCCCGGCTGGTTCGGCAGAGCAACCCGAATTGTTAAACTAAAGCTGGGGTTTGGTGTCAGTTTGACCATGATGTGTTGATTTCAGATTTGAGAATTTCAATCTTAGATTTTATCGCCAATCTTAGGCATAAAATTTAATAATTCAAATTTTCAACTGAAATTTTTAACAAATTCTATGAGCCTGTGGTACGATCGCTCTGCACTGCCAGGGGTGTCGCTGGAAAACTGATCTTTTTTTGAGTAAAGCTTTGCTCTGTTTCTAGCTTGTGACCAGGAATTTTAAAGGTGGTACCCGCCACGTGATTTATCCGTGGAATCAATCCAAAATCTAAAATCTAAAATCCTCAAGCCCCCGCATTTATCCGTGGGGTAAATCTAAAATCTAAAATCTAAAATCTAAAATCGATTGACTCTCCCACAAACAGCCTATTTTCTGTCAATTTCCCAGCGGCGAACCGCGAATATTAAGCGCGGGCGTAGAAACCGGGTTTCTGAGGTCAACCGGCGCAACTCTTATCTATTTTTGAGAATATTTCTGCTTATTCTGAACATCAGCAGATATTTCGCAAAAATCTATTTTCCAGCGATACCGCCTAATTCCTGCTGCTGTCTTTTGAAGCGAGACACCCAGGAGAGTTGATGCGGCTTTTTGGTGGTCTTTATTGGGAATGTAAAAAGTAGATGCACGGCTGTTTGAGCCGGCAGGTAAAAATCTAAGCGACTGACAAGCGGGCCTTTGATATATATTTTGTCTGCTTGTTTAACACTTGCCAAGGATTGCGAGTACAACCTTGCCAACGATCGAATTACCTACACGCTTTGCCCGATAATTCCAGGGATTGTAACTAACAGACAATCTACCCCGCGCCGGTACAGGCACACACAGGTTGAGCCGAACCTTGTTGAGTTGCTGGTTGCTAACTGTCAAGTTATCGATCGGCCGCAGCATCGGCCCATATAATTGTAAAGAATTTGCAAGCCAGACAATCTGGGGGAACTTTTTCTAAGTCTTGCAGATCAACCGGTTGCTCTGCTTCGCTGCCGGGGGGAACTATGCACAGGGCAACTTGTCCGACTCCAGCCATGAGTTCGGCAACTCGCTCCAAAATACTGTCCATTTTTTTCATTAGTTGCTCTGCTGCATCCAGACTCGGCGCGATGATGAAAAAGGTTTTGACTCCATCGGGACAAGGGGCGAAGCCGAGGGTAGACTCTCGTAATAGTGCTTGGGTGGAGAGACTGAAACCGTCGTAGAAGCGATCGATTACTGCTTGATAAAAGGCTTGGGTCAGAGAGCGATCGCCAAAAATAGGTTGAGATAACATAACTACTTCCTTTCGTAGGATTTTTGGGAGCATTGAAAAAATTTTAACATACCTTAATGTAAGCGATTTAACAAAATTATCTAGCGATCGAGATCATTGACTAGATGTGATAATTTTTAATTTGTGTAGCGATCACAACTGTGATAAAATGTACTCTGTGCTATTACGGCCAATGATTTTGATCGCATCAGCAGCTCAAAGCTAAGTACAAAATTTCCTAGTAGGTGAGGAGAGGGGGAGAGGGCCAGAGGGAGATGGGCCGATGAAAATTACGTAAGTAGTCAGAGTATTATTGGCAAAAAGTGCTGAATCTAGAGTTTAAAATAAACATCCAATCAAAATATTAAAGATGAACTCGATCGCCCAACAGTTAAAAGCAAAATTTGAAAAAGCATTCACCGCTGCATTCGGCGAAAGTTATGCAGGTGCAGATCCGATGCTAGCCGCCGCCAGCAATCCCAACTTTGGGGACTTCCAGTGCAACGCGGCGATGAGTTTGGGGAAAAAGTTAGGAAAGCCCCCACGGGCGATCGCCTCGACAATTATCGAAAACCTAGATATTACTGACATCTGCGAAACCCCAGAAATCGCCGGGCCCGGTTTTATCAATTTGAAGCTCAAACCGGCTTATTTGGAAGCGCAAATTAGTGCGATCGCCGGCGACTCGCGTTTGGGGATTGAACCGGCGAAAACGCCTCAGAAAATCGCGATCGACTTTTCTAGTCCGAATATAGCCAAGGAAATGCACGTCGGACACTTGCGATCGACAATCATCGGAGATGCGATCGCCCGCATCCTCGAATTTCAAGGCCACGACGTACTCAGAATCAACCACATCGGCGACTGGGGTACCCAATTCGGAATGCTGATCGCATACTTGCGCGAAGTTCACCCCGAAGCCCTCACAACCGCTGACGCCTTAGACTTAGGCGATTTAGTCGCATTTTACCGCCAAGCAAAACAGCGCTTTGACGCAGACGAAACCTTCAAAGAAACCGCCCGCCAAGAAGTAGTAAAACTGCAAGCAGGCGCCGAAGACACCCGCCACGCTTGGAAATTGCTGTGCGATCAATCCCGCCGCGAATTCCAAGTAATATACGATTTGCTCGATATCAAATTAACCGAACGCGGCGAATCGTTTTACAATCCATTATTGCCCGCAGTAGTCGAAGATTTAACCAATCTAGGTTTGCTAGTAGAAAGTGACGGGGCGAAATGCGTTTTTGTAGAAGGTTTTACCAACAAAGAAGGCGAACCACTGCCGCTAATCGTCCAAAAAACCGACGGCGGCTACAACTACGCGACAACAGATTTAGCCGCAGTGCGCTACCGCATCCAAAAGGACAATGCAAAGCGCTTAATTTACGTCACCGATTCGGGACAAGCAAACCATTTTGCCCAAGTATTTGCAGTTGCGAGAAAAGCAGGTTGGATTCCCGAAGATGTCGAAATTGTCCACATTCCCTTTGGTTTGGTATTGGGAGAAGACGGCAAAAAACTCAAAACTCGTTCTGGGGAAACAGTGCGGTTGCAGGATTTGTTAGATGAGGCGATCGTCCGCACCCGCCAAGATTTAGAAGAGAGATTAAAAATAGAGGAAAGACAGGAAACTGAGGAATTTATTGCTAACGTATCTCGAACAATTGGTTTGAGTGCCGTTAAGTATGCCGATTTAAGTCAAAATCGCGCCAGCAACTATGTATTTAGTTACGACAAGATGCTAGCATTGCAAGGAAATACCGCTCCATATATGCTGTATGCTTACGTGCGCGTGCAGGGAATTCGCCGCAAAGGTGAGATTAATTTTGATAATTTAGATGCTGGTGCGAAAGTGATTTTGCAGTCTGATGCCGAGTTGGTATTGGCAAAGCATTTATTGCAGTTGAATGAAGTTGTAAATGCTGTGGGCGGCGATTTGTTGCCGAATCGAATTTGTCAGTATTTGTTTGAATTGAGTCAAAAGTTCAATCAATTTTTTGAGCAATGTCCGGTTTTGAAAGCTGAGGAACCGTTGCGGACTTCGCGGTTGATTTTGTGCGATTTGACGGCGAGGACTTTGAAGTTGGGTTTGGAGTTATTGGGGATTAAAGTCTTGGAGAGGATGTGATATAAAGTTTGTAGCTGTAGGGTGCGTGAGAGCAATCAATATTTGAATCTAGATGATGAGACTGTTTGCACTCACTCACCTCCGCAAGATTTTCCTCTACTTCTAACAGTTGTGTTGTAATTTTTTAGATGGAATTGTGACTAAGTTTATTTGAGCGTGTGAAGAAGTGCGATCGTTCTAGTAACATGACAGCAGCTTAAGGTATTATGGGCAACGATTTAGAATTACTTTAATACCTTTTTCCAGTTTCTTAATTTCTGCCCGTTGGGCATCAATCCAGGCTCTTTCACTCTCACGTTCTGCGGGTGTCTCTTGCTGATATCGCTCTTGCTTTTCCAGAAAATTATTGTAAAACATCATGGCTTCAACCAAAGCTTGACTTCCTAGTTTTAATCTGTCATCAAAGATTGAATTGATGAAATTATTGATCGCGGTTGAAACCTGCTTTTCAAAATTTACAACCTGTTCCCAAAAAAGATCACCTAAACGCTGTTTGGTTAAATTATCCAGAGCCGGACTAAGTGCATATCTCAGTGATTCGGTATTCTCAGGCAAGTAAAATGTCGGCTGCTCAAACTTATTTGCTATCTGACTAAAAGTTAAATTCATCTGATGATTCCACACAGCTTTTGTCTGGTTATCTAAAAGTTTAGCACACTTCGTAATCACTTTTAAGTTGATCGTACTAATGTCTTGATAAACCCTACCCAGGCTCTTCGTAATAATTTGATCTATTTCCCTACAAACAAGATTAACAACGAGGCGAATATCTTTAATAAAATCATCCTTTTCTTTCCAGCCAATTCCTTTTTTTTGTTTCTTTGCTGCATCAATAAACCACTTCTGTCTCACGCGGGCATCAAATATTTGATGCCAATAATCTTGAGATTCAGCGAGCGCCGAACTTTGACATAGCTGACCGAGTTC
Organism: Microcoleus sp. Pol8_D6; assembly: GCF_036700965.1. Lineage (NCBI taxonomy): Bacteria > Bacillati > Cyanobacteriota > Cyanophyceae > Oscillatoriales > Microcoleaceae > Microcoleus > Microcoleus sp. Pol8_D6. The sequence continues at coordinate 23,883 of NZ_JAUBPW010000065.1, forward strand.
ATTAATTCTGAAATGGCAGCCACTCAGTTCCCCAAGCTGTTGCCATATTTCCTGTTTTGAAGCTAGGGTAATCCCAAGTTTGCAAGTCCAAACGTGTTCAGCGTGATCTATATCGTTCCGGCATCCTTGCACAACTTTCTTAAGTCTGGTAGCTGATTCCCTCAATTCGTCAAAGCCAGGCTGGACTGACTTAATCATGGTTGTGGCAGATTCCTTAATCTCTAAGGATTTATAATTATCTGCCGCGACGACTCCCGCTGATTGGGCGATGTTCTGAAATGCTTTCAGGAATTCGTTCATCTAAGTAATTCCACTGTAGACTGACAAAGTTAACCATAATAATATAATATATTATAATATGTAAAAATAATCGCTATTAAGGTAAAAAATATGGTTTTTGTGTTTCCTCCTCACATACAGGCTGGTATCATCTCCGGTACTTATGAAGTCGTGAAGAATAGTGCAGGAGTATTATTGGGAATAGCTAGAGACAGGGCAACAGGTCACTTTGTAGGTGCCGCAATTGGGATGGTTGCCGAGCCGTTGTTAGCTATCCCAGACTTTGTGTTAGGTGTAGCGCAAATGGTTCAAACCGATCTGGGTTTTAAAGAAACTTACAAAAGACTAGATGTGATTCAGTATGGCTTAAACTCTCTCTCGGCTAATGTGGGCATTCTGTCAGCATCTACTGCCGTCATTGGTGTTGGCGTGGTGGCGATAGGGGCACTGTCAGCCGTTAACCTTCATCAGACCTTAAAAATGAGGGAAGATATTAAGGAATTGAAGCTAACAGTTACACACGGCTTTATTAGTATAGAGGCACTGCTGAAAGACCAGAAAGCAGAAGTTATTGCTGAAATTAAACTGTTAGCGGAAAGCATTAATTTTCAGCAACATCGTTTAATCTTAAGTCAAGCTTATCAGAAATTTGATCAAGCACAGAAACTAATTCAAAATGCTTTGTTGATGGAAGATAAACATACCCGAAATTCTACCTTGACAAGCGCACAACACATTTTAGCTAATGCTTTAGCTGACTATAATAATCCTGACTTATTCAATGGCACTTGTGCAGTTGGCTATCTTCGTAGAGTTGAATGTGCTTGGGCAATTGAGCAGACAATTTCATTAACTTATCAATTGCTGAACGAGCCTGCATCTGTAAGTAATTCCCTTTCCCACCTCCAAGAAAGAATACGCCAAGACATTTTCATCGTTATTGAGCGCTGCACAAAAGATGAAATTGATTTTATATTTCCAGAAATCACACGAATTTACAATCAGGATCTAGCAGTTTTAAACTATTGGCAAAATCAGGTAGATTGGATGCTAAGTTTATCGGCTGATGAGCGTAAACAATTGGCTAGTTTAAATATGGAAACGACACCAGTTTCAAATACTAATCAAGAAGTTGCTATAGTGGCAGAACCAGAAGAAATTGCGCTCTACGAAAACTTGCAGCAAAAATCCCACTTTAAATCACTACGCGATCAATTGCGATTTTTGATAAAACCTAGCTTGCGTCAACAACATGAATCTTATATCAGTCAGAAAGCAACTACCTCTGGCTATAAAGCTTTAGCCCCCTCAAATTGGCAAGAAGTCAATGATTTAACTGTTGCTAATCTTTACTGGTATTTTCAAGGAATGGAGTGAAATTCAAAATATGTAAGCTGGGTTAAGGTTCTTGTTACTCAACTCTTCATTTCAAATAAGGCGTTTTGTTAACAACCAAGCTATCCAAGATGCCTTTAAACATTGTTACTACAATTTGGCGATCGTTATCTCTGACAAAAATATCGTAATTGGGACTTGAGTTAATTTCAATTAACCAATATGCTCCGTTTTTATCTACCGCTATGTCAAGCCCAGCATAATTAATCGCAATTTTAGCAAAAACAGGTTTAACAAAATCTTCAATCTCAGACATGAGATTGGGGTTAATTATATGTTCGGCTTTTGCACCTTCCCAGTGCAGCGGGCTTAAATTCCCCGCAAATTTAGCCTGAGATTTATCTTTCTCGTATAGCAAAACTAGCTTTTCTTTGCAGAACACAGCCCGATATTCGTGGGCTATTTCGATATATTCTTGAGCTAGCGCCACATAGTCATAATCTTTGCTGTTGACGTTAAATATAATTTCTAGGGCTGCTTTAATTTGCTCTCTAGTTTTACATAAAAAAACATTGTTGCCACCCGAACCGCGATTTCTTTTGAGAATCACCGGGAAAGCGAAATTTTTGTTTACTTCTAAAACTATTGATTCAATATCTGGGAAACTCAAATACTTTTTATACTTATCCTCGCAGTGAGGCGAGACAAAACCGAGAGTTCTGGGAGTATTTATTTTGCCGTTTAATAGTTGATAAGTATATTCTTTGTCTTTAAAAATCTGTGCAATTGATGCGCTGTTAAATGGCGTCATGTAATTGACAAAATAAAATTCTTCGACGCCCTGTTTGAGTCTAACCAAGTTTTGGGAAGGATGCAGGATTTCGTAAGGGATATTTAATTCCTCACAAGCCGCCAGCAGGATTTGAATATTGGTTAGCATAAAATGTAATTTAACTTGTGACTTTTAATTTTTTCTGTACGCTCAGTCAATATCTCGCCAGTGACGAGCATCCACAAATCGGGACAAATGCCCCACATTTGTTGTAGCAATAACAACTCCTTCTCCACCTTCAACAATCAGCAAAGCTTGAGCTGGTAAAATCACATCTCCATCAAGTTCTTTGGGGTCTGCTGTCGGCCTTCCTGTCTGGCGCGATGTCGCCCACAACTGAGCCGCTTTGAGTATTGTAGGTGTCGTTATTGGCAAGTATTCAAGCCTCTCTTTCCAGTCATCAAGCCGTCTAACTCCTGCCAGTTTATTTGCACGGAGCAACTCTCACCTCACCTCATAGTCGGCTATCTCAGGTAAAATCACCCTGTAACCTTTGAGCAACAAAGAGCGCACCCACATCCGACATTCCACTGTCACAGCCGACCCTTTGGGATTTGTTAATGTTCCTAAAGGACCAGCATCTAATAATACAATCATTGTTTTTGAAATAAAAGTCGCTGGGATGACAGGCGGTCTTCATCTAATACTTTTTGCAAGTATTCAAATGTCTCTGTCTGTTCCTCAGCGTCTCCTTCTTCTGCCCATTTATCTAACCACTCAATTGCAGCTAGATTTATCTCCATTTGTTCTTCTTTTGTTCGGGAAGGAAGCACAGGTGATGGATTTTTATTGACTAAATTTAGCCAATAAGTTAACCGCAGATCTACTACTTCCGTAATTATCGCTTTCAGTTCTTCAACGGTTAAGTCCGATACTCGTTTGGTTTGGAGAATTATCGCTTGCAGTTCTTCAACTGTCAAGTCTGCTACTCGTTTTGTTTCCATTTTGCAGCCTCATTATTTCAATCTAATTTTAAATATCTGAGATTGGAGAACCGATCGCAATTCTCTCATCTCAAATTTCATCAAATTTTATCCAAACAACCGCTGCTGTCCGTTGGCCGCATCTTTCCCGGCATAAATCTCGCGCGTTCCCTTGGGAATATATATCCAATCGAATTCTTGCAAGCGGTTTGTCAAATTGGAAATGCTCACTCCCAATTCATCTCTCATTTTGTATAAATGCGACCACTTAGTTAAATCGCGTCCCTGCCTTTTTTCCTCCAAAATACACCGAGGCATCAACAAACAGCTTGCAAAATATTGCGCTTGCCATTCGATCGACAAAACCTTATTATCCGCACTCGCACCCCGACAAACAAACGGTTCCTCGACATCCTGGGCGGTTTTTCCTTCATTCCCTAAGTTTAATTCCAACTGTTCCACAGTGCCGTCTGCTTCGTCTTGATTGACGTGTAGCACCCAGTGGCCGATTTCGTGGGCGATCGTCGATTCGATGAACCCCGGCGGTTTTTCGAGAATCTGTTCGTTGATTTCGATTAACCGCTGCTGCGGCAAAATCCTCGCCGCGATCGCACCTTCTTCATCCGGCTCAATGCACTCCCAAACTACGCCTAAATCCAGAAAATCAGCAACCGTTGTCGCATCAAAAGGCCATCTCGGAGCAAAATTTTGCGTTTTCTGCATCTGCATCAAGATGTCATTTGCCAAACGCTCGATCGATTCTTTGGGATAGAAGCAATACGGCTTAAAAATACTCACTTTGATAGGCCTCTCTTACGCTTCAAAAGACTGTTTGAGCCAATCTGGATTTTCTTGCATCCGGCGGAAAAGAGCCTGCATTTCCTTCGGATTCTGCTTCAGCAGCGCTTCGTACTGTTGCGGCAGCCTCCCCGCCAAGAAAATCAATTCCTCTTCGTTTATGTCTAGATTTCGCGCTAATGCTCGGATTACCTCCTCTTTTGGCGCATAATCCGCTCGATCGTTCTCCAACTTCGACAAATAAGTAAAGTCCACACTTAGCATAGCAGCTAGCTCACGTTGTGAGTAAGCTTTGTCCTTGCGAGCTTGACGGATCAGTCTTCCAAATGTTTGTTCCACGGTTTTTTGCCTCCTGACAAGCATTCTAGCCTGTTTTGATGAAAAGTTCAACAAAACACTTGACGGGAAAATCAACCCGCGCTACCATGAGGTTAGTTGACGGTTTAATCAACCCGCAGAGCCTGACTGGTAGGGTAAAGAGTGCAAATTAGCCTAGCTCACACGCTACATATAGCGTCGTCAACTTCAGAGGAGTGAGAAGCGCTGGGCGTCAAAACGCTTGTACGCAGCAAATAAGGAGGAGCAGATCGCAAATGCTGAGAACCTGGACAGACACGCATTACAAGCTCGAAGACGATGACTGGCTATACATCGCCACCCACGAAGAACAAAGCTCAGCCTCACTGGTTTGTCCCGGCTACGCGCGGGATGGTGAAGGCTTCAGCATCCACTTCACCCCAGCGCACCTAGAAACATTAGAGCATTTGCTCGCCGCGCTGCGGATTATTAAAGCTCAACAAGAGGCGATGCTTGAGTATACCTATCCTGAACCAAAAGCGACAACACATCTCATTAGGTAATGGAAGGAAGAAGGAAGAAGGAAGAAGGAAGAAGGAAGAAGGAAGAAAAATAATTCGATTGTTGTGAATTCCCAATTCCTAATTACCGATTTCTAATTGTCAGAACATAAATCAATAACTAAGGAAAAACGAACAATGACTACTAAAACACAAGAAAGACCTACATTTTCAGTATTTGGTGCCAAACCGAGCAATGCTTTGCTAGTACCAGAAATCCCGATCGCAGTACGTAACAATTGCCAATCGGGCCAATGGGCGATCGGCGACACCGACTACGGTTCCAAGTGTTCCATGACAATCCTCAAATTCTCCAAATTCTTCGGTTCCCTCGGTCAAACTTCCCACACACTGTGGGGTCAACTCTGGTTTGTCGCAGAAAGTGGCGAATTGCCGCAAGGAGTTGTCATGGTGACATACATCAAAAACCGCAGCTTGAACGATTTTAACCGCTTGGTAGCATCAGTTCAATCTCGCGGCGTAGAACCGGCAACCGGGATTTTTATTCCAGAATTTGTAAAACATTCCGGCCAGAAACCAGACGACAGCGGAGTAGTAAAACCGATCAACTACTACAGCTTGAAATGGTCTTGGAACGAACGGAAAGATTGGGCGGTTATCGACCAAGCCGCAGCAGTTTTGTCCGATTCTAGCAATCAATCGCGGATGATTGACTTAGAAGGAACAAAAGCTATGGTGTGTTTAGATAACCTGCCGGCGCAGCAAGTTGCCTGCTTGATGGCTGCTCACGCTGGCGGTGAAAACGATGCTATGGCTTTGAATTCCAACGGCAGTATGTCGCTACCGCCAGCCGAAGAGCAATTAACTGCTGACTTGTTCTAATTTTGTTGTAAAGGCGCGATTAAATCGCGCCTTTACCATAACTGTTATAACAGAGTGAAATGAAGAAATTAACCAAGCTTAAAACTAAACCCAACCTGCAAGAAAGCCGTTTGAAAGAGAATCTGGAGCTGCTCGACCAAATTCGGACAGATGCAGTTAACGACATCGAAAGTCTCACCGAAGACTTCCAGCACATGACTTTAGTTGCTGAATCAGTCCAGCGGAATTACCGAGCTTTGTTAGCGGAAAATCAATTGCTAAAAGGCACACTTTTAAGTATAATTGATGAGTGCGGCTGCTGGGAAGGAAATCGGTGCGATCGCTGCTGGAAAATTCTCAGAACTCTAGCCAGCGCCAATCCCGAAGAAAAACCCGACGCAGCCAGAAAATACCAAGCTATTCTCAGCCAACTCCGCAACTTAGAATAACTGAAAATTTGTCACTCAAAAGACTCAAAAAAATAGAATCAGGAGAAACAAGCATTATGACACTAGCACCTGCCAAAGATAGCAAAGCCCAAATTTTGCAAAACTTTCAGCAGATTTTAGCAGACAAAAAAAAGATCGAATCCAAAGTCGAGACCAAAGAACAGTCAGCCGAAAAAGCCAAAAACAAACAACTCCTCGAAGTCGCTTCCACCTACACAATTGACAGCATCGTCAAAGGCTTGGCTGACTTGCAATTAGATTTCGGCAGCACCATCAGCGGACTTTCCGAAAAACTGAAGGCGGAATCTTCAAAATTAGACGAATTAAAACGCGCGATCGAAATTGAAGCGGCACAATTGCAAGAGTTGCAGCAAATCAGAGTTGTAGCAGACGCCCTCCACATTTTAACTCAAGAGCACCGAGAAAAATTGACCCTGCTGGAACAAAACGCCGCCAACCAGCGCGAAATAATCGAAAAAGACACGACCCAAAAACGCAAGCTTTGGGAAAAAGAACAGCAAGAATTTGATGCAGCAGTTCAAGAAGAGACTGCACTCATAACTAAAAATCGTCAGGAAGAAACAGCCGATTACCAATACGAATTACAGCGCAGTCGCCAAATCGAAACCGACGAATACGAAGAAACGAAGCGCAAACTAGAACGGCATTTGCAAGAATCTACCCGCGAAAAAGAAAAAAATTGGGTGGAACGGGAAAAAGTCCTCAGCGACAATCAAGCAGAGTTTGAAGAGAATCAAAGAAAAGCCGCCGGATTTGAAGAAGAACTCAAACAGGCTTATGTCAAAGCCAAAGAAGAAGCAATTCAAGAAGTTTCCCGCGAAGCTAAAGTCAAGGCAGATTTAGTAGATAAAGAATGGGAAAGCACTAAGCAAGGATATGAATTGAAAGTGCAATCTTTACAGCAGACAATTGGGCGGCAAACCGAACAAATCGCCGAAATTTCCGCGCAACTGCAAGCCACGATGAAGCAAGCGCAAGATTTGGCAATGAAAGCTTTTGCCAGCAAAGCTTAAAACCTAGTAGGGTGTGCAATACACACCTTACGAAAAAATGACAGAAATTTTCCACGCTATTAAGAAATGAAAAGTCATGAACAAAAAAGTTAGCGACAAAAGCACCAAGGCTGAAATCTTAGAAGCGTACAAGGAAGCAGCGCAAGAAAAAGCGCAGCTAGAATCGCAAATCCAACAGCTAAACGCTTCCCAAAAGCAAACAGCAGCCCCTGAAAAACCTATTGTGGAGGCACCAAAACCAATGGCTTTAACTCAAAATCAACAAAAAATGCAGTCCACAATCGATAATTTGATTTTGCTGCAATTTGGCTTTGGCGGCGCTGTCAGCGAGTTGTCTGAGAAATTAACTTCAGAAGCTGCTAAAGTCGAAGAATTGCGGCGCACTGTGGACGAGGAAATTCAACAACTGCAAGAGTTGCACAGTTTAGAAGATGTTGCAGAAGATACGCTGGACAATTTAATTCAACAGTACGAAGAAAGCGCGAAAAGTTTTGCTGGGGAACTCAGCGAACAGCGCGAAACCGTTGAACAGGAATTGTTGGAACGCCGGCAAGCTTGGCAAAAAGAGCAGGAACTGCAAAAGTTGACCGTTAAAGAACGCAATGAGAATCAACAAAAAGCTCGCCAGCGCGATGAAGAATTGTATAATTACGATTTGAATCTTCAGCGAAATCTGGACATCGAAGAATACCAACAGCGCCAGAAAAGGCTGTATCAAGAAATCGAAGAGTTTCAGCAAGAACAGGAGAAACAGTGGGCGGAACGCGAAAAATCTATTTCGGAACGAGAAAAACTTTATGCTGAGGTGAAAGCGAAGGTAGAAGCTTTTCCGAAAGAACTGGAAGCTAATATCAAGAACGGGAAAGATAACGGCCGCAATATTGGCAATTACCAAGCTAAAGTTAAGGCTGATTTGTCTGCTAAAGATATTGAAGGACAAAAGCAAAATTATGAACTGCAAATTCAAGGGATGTTGCAGACAATTCAAAATCAAGATGCGCGCCTTGCTAGCTTGTCGAAACAACTGGATTCTGCTTTGAAACAGGTTCAAGATTTGGCGGTGAAGGCAATTGAGGGCTCATCGAATTTGAGTTCTTTCCAAGCAGTGAGGGAAATTGCGATCGAACAAGCGAAGACTCAGCAAAAAAATAAGTAGATAAAACTCGGCGGTTCAAACCGGCGCTACACAAACGAAGTAGATAAGACCCGGCGGTTTCAACCGCTGTCGAGAGTCAAACTCTCGTTAGCGGAGGTGGACTGGGAGAAGTAGGGTGCGCCTCGGCGCACCTTACGCTATTTTGAGAAAAAACTAGCTTTCCTTAGTGGAGTTTCCAAACTGTCCACTCGCTGCGAGTCTTCCTGGAGGCTCAAACCCTATTTACAGCGTTGAAATATTTAGTAAAAAGCCCGATCGCACTGTTCACTTATCGAAACTGTCCCTTCCTCTCCTGACCGCTTCACTCAGGCTATCTATTCTTTAAGTTAATCCACCAAAAGATATATTTGATCTAGAGGCACTATGCAGAAACAAATCATACGCCAAAAAGATACTAATGCTTGGATACTTCAGTGCTGGGTTTCTTTTATTCTTGCCCTTTCCGCCACTACTGTAGGTATCATTTATTTACAGGTAGACCCCTGGCAAAAAGCTTTTATGGGTATGGGTTTAACTTTTTCAGTCGGCTCGTCTTTTACTTTAGCAAAAACCATTCGCGATAACAACGAGGCATCAACATTAACCGCCAGAATCGACGAAGCTAGAGTTGAGAAAATTCTCGCTGAGCACCATCCTCTCAAATAAACCTTAATTATACAATGTATACAAAAAACAGCCCGCGCGGGCTGTTTTTGTTTTTTGAGCCACAGGTTTCAAGCTGCGGAGGGGAATTGGGGATTTCAATGGCTACCTTTGAACTTACGATCGCCCAACTTATTCTTTTGTCGCTGGCGAATACCGGCCTTAACTGTCGCCATATCCACCGGAAAACCAACGACAGGAATCACCTGATCCTTGCGTTCTTCTTCCAGATTCTTAAGTTCGGTGTAATCAACCCAGTGAATGCAATTCACCGGACAAGTGTCGATCGCCTCAGCAATCAACTCTTCAGAATCCCCGTCTTGTCGAACTACGCGCGATCGACCGTAATCCGGTTCAATATAAAAAGTATTGCGAGCAACATGAGCACAGTGCTTACAGCCAATGCAGGTAATCTCATCAACATAGACACCTTTTTGGCGCAACACCCCGCCCAACTCCGGTTCCAAACCAGAGCGATCGGGCGCATCCCGCAAAAATCCCCCCAATTCCGGCTCTAAACCAGAGCGATCGATTGCTGTATCTATTCCGAGTCCAGAAAGCTCAGACATTTAGACCCCCACAATAGTAAATAAGTCCGCGCAGGCGGACTTTGATGAAACAAGATGGCAAAAATCTTGCAAAATTATTAAGCGCACCAGCGTTGCACTACCAAGCGGAGCGAACCGTCTTGATTTTGCTTTTGCTCAGAAATTTGGAAACCCTGCTTAGCGCTTTCATTCACCACAGTATGGTAAGCGTAACGCTGAGTCACCTTATTCAGAAAACGGTCTACAGACCAAGCTTGCTGCCAAAACTGCAAGTCAGCCACCAATTCATACTCAGTCCCGTTCCAGCTAAAACCTACGTCGTAGCCATTTTTTTGCTCAATCACGACCTCAGCAGTGCTGGTGAGGCCACGATAGCCACGCACCTCAGTTGGGCCCGACTTCCAGTCGATACCCAAGTCAGTTAAAGCAGCTTCCAAAGAATTCAAATTGCGGATCTGGGTCTTAATTTGGCTAAAATGTGACATGGTGGTTCCAAAAAAACTTAAGTGAACTCAACAAAAAAAATTACCAATCGCTAAAAGCCACTTGGGCCGTCGCTTCGGCTGACTGATGCAGCGCTTGAGTGAAATATTCAGATGTTGACTCTTGGTGAAGCACCACGCCGAGCTGAGCTTCAATTGCAGCCGTTACCTCAGCGCAGGAAGCACCGACAATGCCGGTGACTGTTTCCTGTACGCGGCCATCTGGATAGATCACAAACTCTAGTGTTTCCATAATGCGGGCTGACTGAATAGGAATATTGAGAACAGACACCGACACCAGCAAGCCAGGGACGATGCCTCCTGAAGTAGCTTCTTGAGAGTTGGCTGACTGAAAAAGCGCTATATCAATTTTGACGAATTGATAGGTTTTGAGTCACAACTTAACAGAACTTATTAATAGGTAGAAGCAATACATCAGTTGTATGTAAAGTTTCGCGTAGATCGTGACAGCAGTCAAGTCACTCTATTTGATGAGATTTGAGATTGGAGAGTCAGGAAGAATGAACAGGGGAGGAACCGCAGAGGGCGCAGAGGGCGCAGAGGGAAGAAGGCAGAAGGTAAAAGGCAGAAGGCAAAACGAAAAAGTATAAATTCCCCCACTCCCTCTCTAATTCCCTCTGGGATCTAAAACGTCTCGTAGGCCATCGCCCAAAAGGTTGAAACCAAGAACAGTCAACGTAATCAGCAAACCTGGAAACACGATCGTCCAAGGAGAAGAAAGAGCGTATCCGCCCTTAAAAGCATCAGAAAGCATCGTCCCCAACTCAGGAACCGGCGGCTGTGCGCCCAAACCCAAAAAACCCAAACCGGCAGCTTCTAGTGTCGCCGTACCAGTCGAAAGAGTTGCTTGTACAACTAGAGGCGCGAGACTTCCCGGCAAAATGTGGCGAAAAATAATCCGCAAGTCGCTGGCGCCCAAGGCCTTGACAGCCAAAACAAATTCTTGTTCCCGCAGAGACAGCACCATACTGCGAGTTAAACGGATGTAAATCGGAATTTGCACGAGGCTGACGGCGATAATTACGCTTTGCAGGCTCGGCCCGGTGACGGTAACAACGCCGATCGCCAGTAAAATTGAAGGAAAAGCTAGCAAAATATCCGCCAAAGTGCCGATCGCAATTTCCAGCCACCCCCGAAAATACCCCGCCACTAGCCCCAAAAGCGCTCCCACAATTAAACCCGCACCCACAGAAACCAGGCTGACGAGTAAAGAGATCCCCAATCCGTGCCACACCCGCACCAACAACTCTCGCCCCAAACCGTCGGTGCCAAACCAATGTTTAGCGCTAGGAGCCACTAAGCGCGACAAATAATCTCGATCAACCGCCGGATCGTAAGGAGAAAGTAGGGGGGCCAACAGTGCCGAGATCATCAGCGCTACAGTCAAAATTAAGCCGATTTTCCCCGAAGTCGATCGCCAAAATCGTTGAAAAGCTGCTTGTGGAAATACTAAGTTTTTATTCACTCTTCGATTTTCCATCGAATGTTGTCACCAAAAAACAGAGGACTTGGGCAACTATTAGGATAAATTAACGATCGCGATCGCAGAAATACGTTAACAAGACTTCTTCCGGGAGACCAAACACTCGGTGCGTGGATTACCCTCCATATCCAATTGCATTTTTCGCGCCAAATGCCGAATGCCTGAGCCCTTCGTTAAAGACCCTTTAAGATATAGAGAACAAGATCAATTTAAAAGCACAATGACATCCACCCTACTCAAAACCTCAGCTCGATCGCCCCTCAACGCCCCAACAATCCGCCATTTCCCCAACGGCCTCACCGTTATAGCCGAACACTTGCCGGTCGATGCTGTTAACCTCAGCGTGTGGCTCAATTTAGGCTCAGCCGTCGAACCCGACGACATTAACGGCATGGCTCACTTTTTAGAACACATGATTTTTAAGGGAACTCCGAGCATTCCCAGTGGCGAATTTGAGCGCGCGATCGAGCAACGTGGCGCTGTCACCAATGCAGCCACCAGCCAAGATTACACTAACTATTACATCACCACAGCTCCTAAAGATTTTGCCGAACTAGCTCCCCTGCAAGTCGATGTGTTGCTGAATGCGAGCATTCCCGACGACGCCTTCGATCGAGAACGGCTGGTAGTCTTAGAAGAAATTAGACGATCAGAAGACAATCCCCGCCGCCGCACCTATCAACGATCGATGGAATTAGCCTTTGAAGTCCTGCCCTACAAGCGACCGGTACTCGGCCCGACTGCGGTAATCGAACAGTTGACAGCCCAACAAATGCGGGATTTCCACACCAGCAGATATCACCCAGGGGCGATGACAGCCGTAGCTGTCGGCAATTTGCCAGTCGATCAACTAATAGAAATTGTTGCAGACAGTTTTGCAGCAAAAAGTACAGCACAAAACAACAACATAAATGTGCCCGCTGTCGGCAACTTTCACCCCGAAGCCCAAATCCTGAACTACGGCCAAGAGTCGCCGTTTATAGAAACAGTCCGCCGCGAATTTGTAGACTCTGCCCTTCAGCAAGCCCGACTGATCGTGATGTGGCGAGTGCCAGGTTTCATGGAAATGTCCGAAACTTATGCCCTCGACGTTTTGGCGACAATATTGGGTCACGGCCGCACAACTCGCTTGGTTCAGGATTTGCGGGAAGAAAAAGGGCTAGTCTCATCAATTTCGGTCAGCAACATGACTCAGCGACTCGGCGGCGTATTCTCAATTTCCGCTCAACTACCGACAGAAAACTTGGCAGCAGTGGAAGCTGCGATCGTCCAACACATCCGCACTCTCCAAACCGAACTGGTGACAGATGCCGAAATTTCCCGCATCCGCACTCAAGTAGCAAATCGGTTTATCTTTGGTAACGAAACTCCGAGCGATCGAGCAAGTTTGTACGGTTACTATCAGTCGATGGTAGGAGATATCGCTCCCGCCCTCAACTATGCCGCCTGCATCCAAGCTCAGACTGCCGAGGATCTCCGAGAAGCCGCCGTCAAATATCTCTCTCCCGACGCGATGGGTGTTGTGGTAATTCGTCCCGACGAAGCATAAATTGGTTGATCGCCTCAACAGGGCAATTCTCCCATCCCTCTGCTTTTGAGCTATCCAACGGCATTCGGCATTCGGCAGAAACAATGTCAACGCGCACGAGGGATTTTTAGTCAATAGTGCGTGAAATTCGATCGGCTCTGGCCTTGAAGGTTTTGTATCAAATAATTAATACAAAGCCTTTAAGGTATGTGCGATCGGCAAAATTACCGTAATTTTATGAGACGATAAACTGGGAATTATTGAGGAGCAAGCAATTTAGTCTAGGGAAACCGGGTTGATCGGCATCGTAATTCTAAAATCTAAAATCTAAAATCTAAAATCTAAAATCGATTGCTCGGCAAAATTACCGTAATTTTATGAGACGATAAACGGGGAATTATTGACGACTCAGCAATGTAGTCTAGGAAAACCGGAGTGATCGGCATCGTAATTCTAAAATCTAAAATCTAAAATCTAGAATCTAAAATCGATTGACAGGGGCACGCAAGCATGAAATTACAAAACTTTCTCAACTCAAAAATTAGGTACGATGCCAAAGCAATTGCTGCCGACGACGAACTCAGTGGTCAAATTCAAAGCCGCCTCATTGACCTGGGTTTACTGAAGCCTCCCGTAGACGGAATTTTTGGCCCTCTCTCTACGGCCACCCTCCACCGATTTCAAACTCTGATGAAGTGCGGCGAACCGGGTTTTTTGGGAGCAGTCACAGCCAAAAAGCTGATAGAAACCAAACCAGAGGAGATTCCCACACATCCCCTGATCCTGAAAACGCTCAGAGACACTATTTTTAAATCAAAACCCCTGGCGTCTTCTCAACTTCACGACTCGGAAAAACAAGTAATACCAGGCGGAAAAGAGTTTGAGATTCTGGCTTTTGCTCCGGCTCGCGGTCACATCAGAGTTGCTCTCCGCAACGAGTCTTTCAAAGGTTCAGGAATTTGGTATGTTTTTGGAGCACACGCTCAAATTACTCAAGAGAACGTTCTGTTTTTTCCCAAACCGAATCCCCCAACTGTCAGGCTCGGCATTCCTTATCGATCGCAACTGGATAACTTGAACAATCCTACAGGTTCTTGCAATGTAACTTCATTAGCGATGTGTATGGACTTTTTGAAAGTGCCACGGCGCAAACAAACCGGGCAATATGAAGACGAACTCTACGAATATGCGATCGCCAAAGGTTACAGTCGCTGGGACCCCTACGATTTAGCAAAGATTGTTAGAGATTACGGCGCTCAAGATTTCTTTACCGAGAATGCAACTATTGATGACGTTCAAGATTGGCTAGCCAGCGGAAATCCCGCTGTCATCCACGGATACTTCACGTCTTTCGGTCACATTATAGTTGCATCAGGCTACGACAGCGAGGGATTCTTCGTTCACGATCCCTATGGCGAGTGGTTCCGAAGTGGCTACGATACAAGTATCAGCGGTGCTTACTTGCACTATACTTACCGCTTAATCCGCAGCCTCTGTATGCCTGACGGGAATTTTTGGGTTCATTTTATCTCAAATCATTGTTAAGAGTCATTAGTCATTAGTCATTAGTCATTAGCTAAAAGATAAGTTGCCTCTGGAGTTATTCGGCCATTCAAATCGCTTAAGAGTCAAACGAAGTCCGAGCAGAGGGAGACTAAAAAGTAAAATGGCTATTAAAGATTGATTTGATATTGGCCATATTTTCTCTCGCTAATGACTGCTTACTAATGACTAATGACTCTGAATTTTCATGCTTAAATCCAGCCAAGTCGATCGCGTAATCGGAGCACTGGTAGAAATATAGTCAACTCCGGTTTCTGCCACACTCCTAATAGTTTCTAAAGTAACATTGCCGGAAGCTTCAATTTTTACCCGATCGCTCTTTTCGCGAATTATTGCCACTGCCTGCCGCATCAAATCAAAGGACATATTATCTAACATGATAATATCGGCTTTGTGCTGCAAAGCTGTCTCTACCTCAGCCAGAGTTTCGGTTTCAACTTCGATTGTCAGCGGATAGGGGATAGAATTGCGAATTAGGGCGATCGCCTCTGCAATTCCTCCAGCCGCCGCAATGTGATTGTCTTTAATCATCACCGCGTCATCTAATCCCATCCGGTGATTGCAAGCACCGCCGACTTGAGTCGCGTATTTTTCCAACAATCTCAATCCGGGCGTCGTCTTGCGAGTATCCACCAATTGCACGGGCAAATCGGCAATTTTGTCAACATATTTTTGAGTTAAAGTAGCGATGCCGCTCAAACGCATTGCCAAGTTTAATGCTACTCTTTCTCCGGTTAGCAGCGCATCGAAATTGCCGGAAATCTCGGCGATTACTTCTCCTTTTTCGCACAATTTCCCTTCCGGTACTTGGGGGATGAAACTGAGGCTGCTGTCTAAAAGTTTAAATGTGCGATCGGCAATTGGCAATCCGGCAATGACTCCAGCTTCTTTGACAATCCATTTAGCAGTACCCTGGATGCTGTTTGCGGGAAATAAGGCCGATGTTGTGCGATCGCCCCTACCGATATCTTCTAGTAGCCAGTTGTGCAATAGGGAGTCTAAAACTATCCAAGGCGGTAATATTGCTGTCATGTTTTTGTGGGTTGTTATATCAAGATCATATCTACTAGGAACAATAGTCGATCGGGCGATTTTAGGCAAGTTGCACAATTATGATGATGTTAGTGCGTTCGGGATTTGGGTAGAGCGAGGGCGATCGGGCTAGATGATGGGGTATTTTGTTGCTGACATTGGGTGTTGGTGCTTTAATGGAATAGATAGGGCGATCGCGAGTAGAAACCATGATACAGCCAGTCATTTTAGAAAAATTAGCAGAACTCCCTGAGTCTCCTAAGAAACTCAATCTAACTGCGGAGTTTTAGCAACTAGCTCAAACCCAAAAGACTCCGCAGTTTTCTCCAGCT
>NZ_JAUBPW010000066.1:0-39962 GCF_036700965.1 Microcoleus sp. Pol8_D6
CTGCCTATCTTTTTTTACCACAAGTTGGCTCAATCCTTACTAGCTATGGGTTTTGGGTGGGTTGTCACCCCCCCAGGTCTGGCCCACAAATAGTGCAGTTTGAATGTCGAACAGCTTAGGAGCAGATAAACACAAATTAATGCAGATGAATTATATCAATCACGGATGGTGCAAGCGAAATTAATATTACTCGATTTGATGAAGCAATAGCTCAATTGTCTCCACTAACGTTTCAGGATTGACAGGCTTGGGAAGATGCCTTTGAAATCCGGCTGCTAGTGCTTGCTGTTGATTTGTCTCACCTGCATACGCTGTCAGAGCGATCGCGGGAATCTCTCCTCCTTCCTGTGTCGATAGTTGTCGGATTTGACCAATCAACTTATAGCCATCGATTTGTGGCATTCCAAGATCAGCAATCAAAACATCTGGCTTAAATTTAGTGAGCTTTTGTAGCGCATCCGTTGCTGAAGATACAGAGATCACGGTCGCTCCCGCTTGCTCCAAAATACATTGAACTAACTCTAAATTGTCTACTTCGTCATCGACGGCCAGGATACATAATCTAGCCAAGGGTGAAGTGTGAGCATTGAGTGTTCGATGGTCATTGCGATCGCTGTTTGCATCATTGCTTCTGGCTAATAAAGGAAGTGTGACAGTAAATGTTGCTCCCTGTCCTTCTCCACAACTTTCGGCTTTGACAATTCCACCATGTAGCTCAACGACGTGACGCACGATCGCTAATCCCAGCCCTAACCCACCAAAGGTTCTCGTAATACTGCTATCAGCTTGTCGAAATGTGTCAAAGACATAGGGAATAAATTCTGGCTTAATCCCTTTTCCTGTATCCCTGACTTGAATTTGAGCATAGGAATCAATCGTTTTTAGCTCAACTTCAACTCTACCTCCAGTTGGGGTGAACTTAATGGCATTCGTGAGCAAATTCCAGACAACCTGTTGCAATCGGGTAGCATCTCCTAACACATCGCCGACGTTGGGTTCTAGCTGAGTTTGAATTTGAAGGTTTTTCGCTTCGGCGGCTAAACTAACTGTTTCAATCGCGGCTTTAAGAGTTGTTTTCAAATTAATAGGAGTAGAGTTCAAACTCAGCTTCCCTTGCAGAATTCGAGAAATATCCAGCAAATCCTCAATCAGTTGAACTTGCAACTGGGTATTGCGTTCAATTGTTTCGAGAGCTACCGCCGTCTTGCCAGAATCCAGGGTTCCCCTTCGCAGCAGCCGAGTCCAACCCAGAATCGGATTCAACGGAGTTCGCAATTCGTGCGACAAGACAGCTAAGAACTCATCTTTAATTCGGTTAGCTGCTTCTGCTTGTGTCCGTGCTTGCGATTCTGACTCGTAGAGCCGTGCTCGGTCGATCGACTGCGCCGACTGCTGTGCCAATGCCAAAACGAAAGCCCGATCGCTCTCGGAGAGCTGGGGAACGGTCGAAAAACCGAGCGAGAGCCCACCAGCGGCTTGTCCTTCAATCAACAATGGCACGGAAATCCAGGCTTCTGAACCAGCCTTGGCATAAGCTTCAGCTAAATGAGGATAACGAGCAATTCGGTTTTCAATAGTTTCTACCCAAACAGGTTGCCCACTTCGCACAGCTTCTGCCAGAGGATAGGGTGCATGAAGTGAAAAACTGCGCTGAAATTCTCCTATATGCTCATACCCGATCGCTTGAATAATCTCCAGTTCGCTCGCATCCTGGTTTAATACGGCAACCAAACCAGAACTTGCTCCGAGTGCGGACATTCCCTGTTCAATAATCACCTGAGCCACTTGAGCCGAGGTTAGCGATTCAGACAAAGCTGTCATCACCGCCAGCAGTCGAGCCGTCCGGTTAGCAGCGAGGTCAGCGGCTAATTTCGCTTGTTGTGTTTCATTATAGAGACGAGCATTATCAATGGCGATCGCTGCTCGCTGAGCCAAATCTTCAGCCAAAGGAATGTCTTCCAGGCGATAGCGGCGATCGGATTCCGTAAACACAAAGGTAATGCTACCCAACACGCGCCCGCGTGCCTGTAGCGGTGCAATGATGCAGGACTTTAACCCAACTCCACGTAAGATTTCCAGGTATTCACCATTCGGCACTGTGGCAACTAACTGTTCATCTGTAATCTCAATCCCAATTTCAATCTGTCCTGTTTGCATGACTTTAGCAATGCCATACGCATCATCAAGATGTCTGGGAAAGCGTTGAGCCAACTCCCAGCCAAACTTCACTTTTTCGGGATCTGAATGAGCAACTGCAACCCGACCAATTGTGCGATCGTCATTCAGCAGATCAACACTACACCAATCTGCAAAATAAGGAACTGCCAGCTTTGCAACGCTTTGGAGAGTTTGTTCATACTCTAGTGAAGAGGAAAGGACAGCACTCACTTGGGCTAAAAATGCTGATTGTTGTTGAGAATTCTCTGCTACAGCACGGGCTGCCTGTTCTTGAACAAGCTGTACTCGTTCGTCTTCGGTTTGCTTGCGTTCAGTAATGTCGCTGAAAGCAGCAATGATATTGATAATTTGTCCCTCTGCGTCAAACAAAGGGGAAGCATTGATCGAGAGAATCGTACGAGTTCCATCAGCATGGCTAATAGCCTGTTCAATACCATAAACAGGCTCACCTGTCTGCATCACCCGCGCAAACGGCAGTTCATCTTCTGGGAAAGGATGACCCTCCACGGTTGTAATGAACCAGGATGGAGCGTTATACCCTCGCTCCACACTGTCCCTGCAAGTCAATCTTAAAATCCTTTCTGCTGCCCTATTGGCAGCTATAATCTCCCCGGTAGAATCTAGAATAGTGATACCATCAGGAATAGTTTGGAAGATGCTTGATAATTGCGCTTCACCCTCACGCAGAGCAGTTTCTCCCTGCTTGCGTTGTGTAATGTCGTGCATCACAACAACTGCACCCTGTTTTTCGCCGTTTGGAGCTATAATCGCCTGTCCAGTTACTAACAGCATTCGCGCCGTTCCCTGCTGCGGAACAATCATCATTTCCACATCACGAACGTTCTGTCCTTGCAAGGCCTGGAACAGGGGAATATCCTCTGTATTCATGGGTGTTTTGCCGTCGGGCAAATACAAGTTATAATACTCAGCCCATTGAGCCGATGGAACTGGCTGCTGAGGTAATCCATGAAAATCTTTAGCTGCTTGGTTAAATACCGTCAATATGCCATCGGCATCGCAAGCCACAATGCCAGCTTGAACGTTGTTTAGGATGGCCTTCAAAAACTCCGGTTCTTTCTGAAGGGTGGCTTCCACCTGCTGCGAATTGGCGATTTCGGCTTTTAATTGTCGATCGAGTTGAGATGTTTCAGTAGTGTCTTGGAAGTAAATAAGTAACCCATCTTCACTATTGATGAGGCGAATTCTCAACCATTTGTTGAGTGAGGGGTAATGTTCTTCAAACTCGATCGCCGTTGGGGTTACGATCGCTCGATGACAATACTTATATAGCTCAGAGGTAAGATCGACCGAAAATATAGTCCATATATTTTTGCCGATTAGGTGTTGCTGCTTACTGTTTAAAAGCTTTTCTGCTTTATGGTTGACATAGGTGCAGTGCCAATCTGAATTAATAGAAATAAAGGCCTCAGCCATGTGATCGACTATCACCGCAAATCGTCGTGCTTCGAGTGCTTGGCAGTCCGTACATAGCTCTTGAGGAAAATTTACAGTAAGCTCTTCTCGATCGTTCAAGGAGTGTGTACGTTCTACATTCATTGCGGTTAGTCCTGCCTATTTACCTATTATGCCAGCTATTGTTAGGGAATCAAGATATAATATGCCCAAAACCTAAGTCATTCAGTATTTAAGCACAGGGGCGATCGCCACTCATGGGACAGCACCGCTAAAAATTCGTCTTGAATCCGGTTAGCGACTTGTGCTTGTTAGTGTGCAAGGCGATCGCGTTCTCACAGTGGTTCTCTTTCTTGTTCTGCTTGCTTGCGCTTTGTTCACGAATGGGGATGGTGCCGACGAGAATCGGGCTAGCGTTTCTTTAACACCTAACTCCTGCAAACTACGCAACTACTCAGCAACAGCCTCGACAAAACGTGGCAACTATACTAAATCTCTGGCCTAGACATATTCTGTCATTCCTAATTGAGAATGCCAAATCTACCAGTTTGGTTGTAGAAACAACAAAACCCGCTTTGTGGGCGGGTTTTAGGTATGGACAGAAATGGACTCTAACCGCTGACCCCTACAATGGCATTGTAGTGCTCTAACCAACTGAGCTATGCGATCGCCTCAGCACTTATCCACCGTTAAAAATTTGCTTAGCGGTCAAATTTAACTCTGGAAACACCGCTGATTCAATTCTTTCATCTCCCCGAAACAGCTTAATTTGATACTCACCATTTACTAACTGATAAACCGATAAAGTAAGCTGTTTGGGATAACCAATATAACGGCTACCCCCTAAGCCCAAATAATCTACAATCCCATATTCAGGAATGCTTAATGCTTCATAATCAATCATTTTATGTGCATAATCATCGCGCCAATTTGTGCTGACTACTGCAATAACTAATTTGACCGAATTTTCCTGAGTAATAACTGATATCATGTCCGGTCGAGCGACCGAGATTTTTGTATGGGCCCGTGAGCCAAGAATACCTGCTAATAATTGACAATCTCAAAAACCCGCCCCGACCGGGATATTATGGTTAATTGATCGGACATGATATGATTCTCTTTCCCATCAAGACTCATTGGCTTCAACGGCTTGTTTATCTAATACAATCACATCGGGATCGTAGCCAGAGTGATCGCTAAATTTAATTTTAGATTCCTTGGGAATAAACGAAGGAAGTTGTAATCGCCGGATTTCTAAAGCCAATTCTATCGCTTGAAAACCCGCGCTGGATGAATGCTTATCAGTTGGATTTGGCATTTAAACCATAAATCCGTGATGCAATTCATAACGTCCGTTTTCTGGTTTTCCTTCCAGAAATTCATCAAAACTCCTGAACTTCGATATCGCTTGAGTCATGGTAAAGTCTCCCATGCTCTAATATCATTTGATTTTGATGCAGTAGGGTGCGTCAGATTTTTAAATTCATGATCTAACTAATAGGTTAATTGTCGAGCGAAAGACAAAACTCTCGGTAGGAGGGCAAACCTAAAACCCTTGATTTATAAATGATTGAAATTCATGGACACAACTGGACTCGAACCAGTGACCCCTACGATGTCAACGTAGTGCTCTAACCAACTGAGCTATGCGTCCTCACGAATTCCTAATGTAGCAGAACATTCGATCGCCTGTCAAGCATAAATATGAGATTTTTTAAGCCGGCACTCTTGACATCGCCCCTAATGCCCAATCCGCCCCCACATCTTCACAGTTCGATCGCCCGCACCGCTAGCCAAACTCCCCCCATCAGCACTAAACGCCACCGACAAAACCTCCCCCCCGTGGCCCGTCAAAATTTCCAGCAAACCCCCCGTACCCGCATCCCACAAATAAATCGTGCCATCCCGACTCCCCGTCGCCAAAACCCGACCATCGGGACTCAACGCCAGACACAAAACATCCCCAGAATTGTCCCTCATACTCCGCAACAGCGTCCCTCGCCCCTGTGCATCCACCCGCCACAGCTTCGCCGTACCATCCCGACTCCCCGTCGCCAAAATCAATCCTTCTCCTACTCCCTCCCTTACCAAGGGGGGGCTGGGCGGGGTCGCAAAAACGATCGCCCGCACCCAATCCCCGTGCTCTGCTAAAGTACAAATCGATCGACCTTTTTGCCAATCCCACAACTGCACAGTCTTGTCCCGACTCCCACTAGCCAAAAACTCCCCGCCAGCACTAAAAGCCACCGCCTCCACCCCGGCAGCGTGACCAGTCAAAGCCGACATCCGCCTTCCCTTATTCAAATTCCACAACTGCACAGTTTTGTCCCGACTGCCGCTAGCCAAAACCTGACCATCCCGACTAAACGCCACAGCAGAAACCCTGTCAGAATGACCAGCCAAAGCGTACCACCACTTACCCTTATTCAAATCCCAAATATGAATCATTTTGTCCCGGCCGCCACTAGCCAAAGTCGCGCCATCAGGACTAAACGCCACACAAGTCACCCAGTCAGAATGACCCGTGAGAGTGTACCACCGCTTACCCGCATCCAACTTCCACATCTCAATCGTCTTGTCCTCACTGCCGCTAGCTAAAGTCGCGCCATCAGGACTGAAAGCTACCGACGTAACAGCATTGGAATGCCCTACCAGAGTATGAACACACCTCCAAGTAGGCGCGCGTGCGGGTACAACCCGCTGCATCGGCGGCACAGGTATGATTGTGCCTGCAACCGTTGGCGGCACTGCATTCTGCACCACAGGCGTTCTCTGCGGCACGGAAATTTTAGGCGCTGGTAGG
The DNA here is from genome assembly GCF_036700965.1 of Microcoleus sp. Pol8_D6. Taxonomy (NCBI): domain Bacteria; kingdom Bacillati; phylum Cyanobacteriota; class Cyanophyceae; order Oscillatoriales; family Microcoleaceae; genus Microcoleus; species Microcoleus sp. Pol8_D6. The sequence goes on from NZ_JAUBPW010000066.1 coordinate 6,395, forward strand.
GGCGGTGCCCCCGTTCCCGCCCCCGTTCCCGCCCCCGCCGACTGCATCTGCAAATCTTTCAATACCTCAGCTACAGATTTGTAGCGCCGACTGAGACTCGATTCGATCATTTTGTCGAGGATGCGACTTAATTTCGGATCAATTGGAACCTTCAAAAAGTCTCGCCAAACCCAAACATCTTGATTAATATCGAACAAATCAAAAGGAGATATTTGAGTCAGTAAATAAATGCAAGTTACTCCCAAACTGTACAAATCACTGGCATAAACCGCTTGACCTCTAATTTGTTCCGGCGCCACGAATTCGGGAGAACCGATGACTGTACCGGTTTCTCTCAAACCCTCAACCACTTTGGCAGCGCCAAAATCAACTAAAACTAATTCCCCGGTTAATGCTGGGTAAGTATAAATGATGGGAGTTTTAGAAATGCGGCGGCGGATAATATTGGGCGGTTTAATATCTCGGTGAATTACACTGCGATCGTGCACGAACTGCAATACTGGCAATAAATCCTTCAGCAGACTGAGAATTTTACTTTCGCTAAAAGGCCCAGTCCGCGCCAACTCTTCCTGTAAATTCTGACCTTCTATAAATTCCTGTACCAAATACTGATAGCGTTCCTGCTGAAAGTGCGCCAGCAGTTCGGGAATTTGCGGGTGTTTCCCCAATTCGTCCAGCCGCACTGCTTCTCGGTTGAATAATTCTGCTGCTTTCTCGCTGCTGCTGGTACCTTGAGATAGCGGGAAAAACTGTTTAATTGCACAGCGGGGTTTTGAGGGTTTGTCTTGGTCTATTGCTAAAAAAGTGCGACCAAAACCGCCGCGCCCCAGGGGTTTGATGGCGCGGTAACGCTCTCTCAGCAACAGTTTGGAGCCGCAATTCAGGCAGAATTGGGTACGATCGGCATTTTGCGGGTTTTGACAGGCGGGGTTTAGGCAATAACTCATAACTGAACCGAGAAGGAATCAGCAGCACATCTCTATGATACTGAGGCCGGGGGGCGATCGACTCTCGCGTTACAATTAAAAACCACAGGACTTTAGTCCTCAAAATTTAAGATGTCGCTTTCACTTTCAGAGCATACTCTTTAAACCTTTCCAAGTCAGCCTGAATTGTCGATTCAACCACGCGGCCGAGAAATAGGTTATCCATCAATTTTCCCAGCCAGCCGGGAATTCCGTAAGCCACTGTCAGCTTGACGATACTGCTGTCTTTGCGATCGTAAAATCTTACCGCACCTCGATTTGGCAAACCGTCTACCGATTCCCACTGAATTATCTGATTCGGCACTAATTTGAGAATCCGAGAAAGCCAGCTAAATTCTAACCCGCCAGTTGCGAGTTTCCAGCGAGACAATTCTGGATCTTCTTCGAGAACATGAACAGATTCTATCCACTTCATCCACCGCGGCATTTGCTCTAAATCTGACCAGAGTTGCCACGCTAATTCGATGGGAATTGCCACTTCTACTTGGACGCTGTGTTCTAACCAATCAGTCATGGGATTTTAGATTTTAGATTTTAGATTTTAGATTGAAGACTTGTTTGTTTCTTGTTACCAGGCATAGCCTGGTAACGCAGATCCAGAGGCTCCGCCTCGCTTTTCCTCTCGAATACTGGAGGCAGAGCCTCCTGATCGGCATTCCCAGGCCGAGCCTGGGAACGAGGAATATCGCTTGTAGTCGATTTTTCGCTCCCCCTAAATCCCCCTTAATAAGGGGGACTTTGAGAACGCTCTTTTCCCCCCTTATTAAGGGGGGATCGAGAGGACTAATGACTAATGACTGTAAGCTTCGAGAATTGCCTTAGCGGCTTGATGGCCTGAAAGTGTCGCTCCTTCCATGCTATCAATGTAGTCTTGCTGAGTGTAACTTCCTGCTAGAAAGAAATTGGCGATCGGAGTTTTTTGAGCTGGGCGGAAAACATCCATTCCCGGTGCTTCCCGATACAAAGATTGAGCAAGCTTAACTACACTATACCAAGTCATATTTAATTCCCGCGCTGAGGGGAATAAATCCTGAACTTGCTTAAGTACGTGTTGGGCGATCGCCTCATTGCTTTGTTTAATAAACGGATCTCCCGGTGTCAGCACCAACTGCAGCAGCGAACCTTTTCCTTCTTGATAATAATCCTTGGGACTTGTCAGCGCCAAATCTGCAAAACAAGAAAAATCTGCATCTGCTGAATATAGCAAATTATCGATTCCTACAGCGTGGCTCAACTGTTTGCGCTTGGCTTCGTCTTCGAGTTCCGTTACCCAACCGTCGAACCGCAATTGTACTGTAGCAACCGGCACCGCATCTAATTTATAAATGTTGTCAAATTCCGACCATTTGCGCCAAGCTGGGGGCAATATTTTCTGAATTCCGGGCACATCACAGGCGAAAACGTAAGCATCTGCGGTAATATTTTCTTCTGTTTCGCCGTTAGCTACTACCAAGCCTGTTACGCGGGTTTCTTCGCCTTCTTCAAACTGAATTTCTCTTACTCTGCGCCGCGTGTAAATTTTTGCTCCTTTCTTTTCCAAATATTCCACAATTGGCTTGTGCAAATATTCGTTGGGAGAACCAGCCAGCATCCGCATGACAGAGGCTTCGGTTTTTGATGCAAAGAATTGAAAGATTGTCAACATACACCGGGCAGAAATATTTTCAGTGTCGATAAAACCCAGTGCGTAGGCGATCGGATTCCACATTCTTTTGAGCGAGTTTTGGTTGCCACCTTGGCTGCGGAACCAGTCAGCAAAGCTAACTTTATCCAAATCGCGGATAGTTTTCATTGCCCCGTCAAAGTCTATTAAACCTCGGACGATCGGGCTAGTTCCCAGGGCGATCGCATTTTGAATTTTGTCTTGTACGGATAGCTGAGATGTCGTGAAAAATGCCTTCAATCCGTGCAAAGGAGCACCCACCGGAAAGCGAAAATCTAAAGAACCGGTTTCGCCGCCTCGATTGATAAAAGTGTGGACGTGTTCTTTGAGGAGCAAATCGTCAAAAGCTCCCACTTTTTTCATCAGAGCAAATAAGTTATAATAACAGCCGAAGAAGACGTGCAAACCCATTTCAACGTGATTGCCGTCGGGATCTACCCAACTGCCGACTTTGCCGCCGACAAAGGGGCGGGATTCAAAAATTTCTACTTCGTGGCCGGCTTCCACTAAATCGACTGCTGTGGTCATTCCAGCCAGTCCCGCACCTGCGATCGCAACCCGCATTTTACCTATCCTTTACAGTATTTTTACAAATTGTAACAAAATTTAGAATTTCCGAAACATTCAAAGTTCATAAATGCCGATCGACAGTTGTATAGCCCTCTGAATTCTTGCTAGGACATCGCCACTAAGTTGACCGTAAGGGCCTTGTTCCAGATAAGTCTTTTGGACAGTTATAATTTGCTCGCAGACAGCCAGCGAGTCAGATTCCAACCCTCCTTCACCAGCAGGAATCAAAACCCGAGTCGGAGTTTCGCCCCCTCTCAAATCGCTAGTAAAAGGGACAATCAGTACAGTACGGCTCAATTCATTCCGGCTATCTATGGAAACGACAGCAACAGGACGCTTTTTGGTATCTCCGATCGTTCGCAAAGCTCTAACAAGATAAACTTCGCCTTGTCGCGGATAAGTTTCTGTCATTATCTCACAGACCATCCTCTATTAAAATTTCTTCCATTTGTTCCTGAGCAAATGTTGCCCATTCTTCCTCAAACTCAATATCTTCTTGGCTGCGGTTTTGATAAAATTTCCGCAACTTATCTTCTATTTGCTTAGCGTACCAGAGACGGAGAGCTTGTTCGATCGCCTCCGTCCAATTATCAGTAAATTGGTCTATTTTCTCCGCGAATTCAGCATCAATGGCGACTAAAACTTCTCGCTTTTGAGTAGAATTTGACATAATCATTCTCCTTAATAATTTAAAAACTATGGTGCGCCCCAGCGCACCTTACAAATTACTTTTACCTCTTTCTTCTCACAACAGTCAACAGTCAACTAACTTCAAAACATCGGCATCAACTGAAGTGGCCCAATTCCCAAGTCTTTAGCAGACACCCAGCGCACTTCAAGCAAAGCGATCATATCCTTAAACTGAGGCTGACCGCGAGAAGCACCCATCAACCCTTTAGCAATAATCAAACCGCACCAACCGTTGGTTAATTTACAGCGGCGATCCCACTTCTTGCGAGCTTCCTGATGCACCGGATCGTCTTCATTAAACTCCCCAAACAAATACAGCTCCCCATTTTTAGTTTGCAAAATACCCAAGTCGTATTGCTCATCCTGAAAAGGATTTTCGCCCGGATTAAAACCAATCCCCTTCACGCCTCCAGCTTCTTTCAAATCGTGAATCATAGTTTTTGCCTTCGGATGAGAAGTTTGGATCATCACCACCGGCAAACCATCTCCGGCGGTATTAATATCAATTTCTGCACCTTGGTGAAACTGGACACTTTGGCGCAGGAACTCTACCGTTTCCCAAGGTACTGCGCCGAGACTCAAAAATGAATTTTGCGGCACCAAATCGTCCCGCAGCAGTGGCTTGTCAAATTCATCATCGTCATCATCGTCATCATCGTCATCATCGTCATCGCCGAGCATCTGTAATAATTCGTCCGACACATCCGGCATCGTGGAAACTTTAACAGATACCTGTTGAATTTCTCCGTCATCCTGCGGAACTGGGATGCGGTAGCGGCTGCTAAGACTGGGAAAAGTGTCTGATCCCAATTTCCGGCGACCGTTGCGGAAAAAGCGATGAAATGCTTCGAGAGCAACTAACATCGTGAGGGCTTCTTCTTCGTAAAGAATCGATCGCAATCCTTCTAAAGGATGTAAGTTGCCGAAATTTGGTTCAATTTCCGATGGAGGCAAATCGGCTAAATCAATTTCGTCATCGTCGTCCTCATCAATATCTGCTCCACTTTCAAAGGTAAGAAACAAACAGTCTTGCCCTAAAAAAGCCTGTTCTAAATCTTCAAAAGATTCATCGTTGACGACTCGTTCTCGAAACCGTTTCAAAGATTCTAGAGAGCGGTACAGTAAAACTCCGTAATCCATTCTGCCTTGCCCCAATACGGACACGTAGAGGCTGGCGACATCCCACTGATTGATTTCAATAGATATAATTTGGTGTTCGCTCAAAGTCCGCCACGGAGCATCTTGCCAAATTTGAGCAGCTTTTTCCATTAAAACTTCAGCATACTGAGGGGGCAACTCAGGAGGTCTGTTGATCGCGACCTCTTCCATACCGCGAAAGATTTCGTCAATTAAGGGCAATTCCGGCACGTAGTCAATGGAAATGCCTAAATCTTGAAGTACGCCCCGCAGATAAAATTGAATTTCTCGGTTTTTGACTACTATTTTTTGGGGCCGGACTGCGGGAGCCGGACTTTGGGGATGTTCCATTGCCCGTAGCAGGGCCCGGACGATCGCCTCTGGGCCGGCATCTGGGCCTACCATGTCCATAGCCCTCACGACTCCTTCGGAGCCATCGACCCAGAGAATGCACTCGCCACCTGCTTCTAGAACGTCATCGTCATCTAGCATCATGTGCGAGTCAGCATTAGATAAGGGTCGGCGATCGCCCTCCCACACGCTGGGAATTTGAGGTAAGTTTTGTAGCCGACGAAGAGTAGAGCGATTCAGCGCTGCCATAGAGTAAGCCCGTTGGGTGAAGCATTGTTGCGGTGCCGGTAGCCGGTCAACCGCTGCTTCTCAATCATAAACCCTATAGGGGGAGAGGACATCAAGCTGGGGAACGATGCCCCAATGTAATTAAAAATTAGAAGCTAAAAATTCTGCCTTCAGCATCTAACCGAATGCCTTCGGGCGAATGCCTGTACAATGGAGCAATAAGATTAAACTCTTTGCATTAGACAGTCTCAGGAGTTCGGCAAATTATGACTCAAGCCATTTCTGAAAAGCGCGGCATTCAAATGACGGACTCTGCTGTCCGTCAAGTTTTAGCCCTGAGAGAAAAACAAGGTAAAGACCTCTGCTTGCGGGTAGGGGTGCGGCAGGGCGGATGCTCTGGAATGTCCTACGTGATGGATTTCGCAGATCCAAGCACTGTGAAATCCGACGATGAAGTGTTCGACTACGACGGTTTTCAGGTAGTTTGCGATCGCAAAAGCATTCTTTATCTCTACGGTTTGGTTCTCGACTTCAGCGATGCTATGATCGGGGGCGGTTTTCAGTTTACTAACCCCAACGCAACTCAAACTTGCGGTTGTGGCAGTTCTTTTTCTACATAAATCGGAAAAGAGGGCATGGGGCAGAAAGTTGTTAACTGCCCCATGCCCTTTTCCATGCAACATCCCAAATCCAAAATCTAAAATCGAATGACCCCTGAAGAATTGTTTAAAGACGGTTTCGATCGCTACCAAGCTGGCGAAGCCCCGGCTAATCTGATCCCCGTGTTTAAAGAAGTGTGCGAAAAAGCTCCTAAAAATGGCAATGCCTGGGCTAGCCTCGCGTGGCTCTACCTGTTGGAAAATAAACCTGCACCGGCTCAAAAGGCAGCGAAAACAGCCGTTAAATTGAACCCTCATGACCCCCAAGCTCGCATCAACCTAGCAGTAGCGATCCTCGATCTCAAAGAAAAAGGAGTGCGCCCCCACGTCGAAGTGGCTCAGCAACTTCTAATGGCTTCGGAAGAGTTGCTCGACGAAGTTAAAAAAAATTTTGAAGAAGGATTAAAGAGAAAACCCGACTGGAAGAGTCTCGCCCGCGTTAAACAGTGGCTTCTGGAGCCGTAACCACGCAAACAAGTCGATTTTTGGGCGGGGATCGAAGAAATCGGCTGTGGGGTTTATTACGACATCGTAATAAATCAATAAATAACTTTATGGAAAACTCAGGAAGTCAGTGCTAGTATTTGAAAACTTAGACGATTGCCAAATCCGCTCAGCGGTTTTCAGATTTTATTAGGATAATACTAGGAGTTGTAAAAACATGAGCACTGACAGCCACGTTAACATCAAACCAGCAACCCGCAACCACAAAGGTTTCTTTATTCAGCCCGCTTCTTACAAGTTGATGAGCATAGATAAATCTGGCTGGGCATTAATTTGCATGGACAAAGCAGTTTGTCACTATGTAGATCCTGATGATTTGCAATTGCCCAATAAATCGGGAATGTCTGAAGGTTAATTCTGAAGTTTTGAGAGACTTTAAGATGCTTTATTTGAGTAGCTGCCCTCCATTGAGGGCAGCATCTTTTTTTTGTCAGAAAAAACTCCTGCCACGAAGTCGTGTACGGGATTTATATCAATTCCGGTTGCACTCCTCCGGAATTGTTTACTGTTGACTGTTGACTGTTGACTGTTGACGGGCGGGTCGAAAAACTGAATGGTTGAGTGTTAACTGTTGACTCGATTTGATTATTCAGATGCAACCGGAAACGATATTAAGGGATAGAAGGATACAAGGAAAAATTACCGATTAGATTTGAAGGCAAAAAGCATCTCCAACTCAGCAGTTGTCGGTTGTGTAGAAGCTGTGGCTACGCTAACTCCTCGGAGAGAATTCAGCAATTCAGCAGCGGGCGGTGAAACTAAATTTGGCTGTACTGCGAGCAAATATTGGTTAGCCCAAGACATGGTTTTTTCCATATCTATGTAAAAGTAACCTTGGTTGGCCCGCGGTAAAGAAGTAGCGATCGCCTGAAAACTCGGACTGCTGCTTAGCGGTTGCGGTGGCGTCGAAGTAATCACATCAACTAAAGGCCCGCCGAAAGCTACAAACACAGAATTTTCATTCAGCCAACCGTGTCCGAATAAAGTGCCTTGCTGGGGTATTTGCCACTCCGTAACTTCTTTGCCTTGAACTTGTCTGGGGGCGACACTGACTGTAGGATTGCTTTTGGCGATCGCATCGAGTTTTTTCAAGGTTGCTTCGGCTGCTGGGCGATCGCTTGTTTCAAAAATCATCGCCGCCCCCATCCCCAACTGAGACAAAATCCCTTGATTGGAACCGATCGCCCCGATCGCAAATTCCCCATTCATCCAGCCAAAAACCTCTCGATCCGCATCCAAATCCAACCGCTTAAAACTATTCCTCACCTGCTGAACTCCCCTGTCAACTTCCGGGCTATCTTGTGCCTCAGCGATTGCTTGCGACCAAATTTGATCGATTCCCTTGCCGCCGACTAACGCAATGGTTTCGACGGGAAATCTGGGCAACAATTTCGATGCAAATTGTGGATTTTGCTGCACGAATTTAGGGTCTAACTGAGCAATAGTTTTTACCCTCAATCCCTCACTATCTGCTCCAATTCCCGCAACCAAAGACTTAACTTGTTTGAACTGCGAAAACAGTGTCCAAGGCAACTGGATATCTGCGGGCAAATTAGCTTTCAATTGCTCAATTGCCACCGGATAGTCAGCAATATAAACAGTTGCGATCGGATTCTTGACACCCGCACTCTCTGCAAAAAACTTAGTTGTACTCTGCTGCGTAGCGAGGGAGGGTTCTCCTTTAAAAGTATCGATCGCCAATTCCACAGGCTTTTTCAAAGGAGCCATCACTAATTGGTCGTTCAGCAAAGCCACACTGTAGCGCTTGCCAGTTGGCTCTGCAATTTCAAAAATTTTAACTCCTTTATACTCGGTTTCTTGAGTAGTTGCACCGGGCTGAGATTTTAATTTATTAGCAAAATTCCAAGCGCTAATTTTATTTTTCACGCTGACGACTACCAGCAGTTTTGGAGGCTCTGTATTCGTCACAGCATCAGGGGGCAGGAAAGCGACCATCACCCCCCCTAACCAAGGCTTTAAGTCCCTGTCAAAGTCGATTTGAGTGCCTGCCAAGCTTTGTTCTTGAAAGCCCTTCAAACCCTGACCGACCAACTTTTGAGCCCCTGGCGTGCCAAATCGCTGCAACTTTGACAAGGCTTGGGGATTGGGGGAGATAAACGCGGCCATCATTGCTTCGTCGGGCACAACTTTGGCGCTGTCTTGAGGGTTGGATACTTGTTGGCTCAAACCCTGGAAGTAAAAGTAGACCGCAGCGCTACCTGCTGCGGCGATGGAGGCAGCAATTAGAAGCTTTGATTTTTTTGCAGGCATGGTTTGTGTTCCTCGCGTCCTTTATCAGTTTAATGAAAATACACTTGGCTTGTGGGGAGGCGATCGGGCCTGCTCTCTAGTTTTGTATAATCAAAGACAAGTTTGGACGATCGTCTAAACTGCTAGAACTGTGCATTATTGGTAAAAGATGAAAGTAGCGATCGCGGGAGCAACGGGATTTGTAGGTAGCCGGCTGGTGGAAAAGCTGCAAGCTGCGGGACATCAAGTGGTGGTTTTGAGCAGGGATGCGGCGAAGGCTGGCCGAGTTTTTCCCGCTTCAGCTTATCCAAATTTGGAAGTTGTTGCCTACACTCCGGCGGAGTCTGGTGATTGGCAAAAGTCGATCGCGGGCTGCGACGCTGTTGTCAATTTAGCAGGAGTGCCGATTGCAGAGGAAAGGTGGACGGAGGCGCGCCAGCAAGCAATTCTGGACAGTCGCAGACTGACGACGGCAAAATTGGTCGAGGCGATCGTCAATGCTAATCCTAGACCATCGGTGTTTGTTAGCGCATCGGCGATCGGCTATTACGGAACCAGCGAAACCGCTGAGTTTGACGAAACTAGCCCTGCGGGAAACGATTTTTTAGCAGCAGTTTGCAAAGACTGGGAAGCAGCCGCCCAACCTGCAAAAAATGCGGGAACGCGGTTAGCAATTTTGCGGCTGGGGATAGTTTTGGGAATGGGAGGCGCATTGGCAAAAATGCTACCACCTTTTAAACTATTTGCTGGCGGGCCGATTGGGACAGGAAAACAGTGGTTTTCTTGGGTTCATCGCGAGGATGTGGTTGATTTAATTTTGTACGCTTTGCAAAATCTGCCAGTTGAAGGCGTTTTGAATGCGACAGCACCTAATCCGGTGCGGATGAATGAATTGTGTCAAACTTTAGGGGAAGTTTTGCAGCGGCCTTCTTGGTTGCCGGTGCCAGGTTTTGCTTTAGAAATGCTGTTGGGAGACGGGGCAAAACTTGTTTTGGAAGGGCAGAAAGTGTTGCCTAAACAAACTTTAGCTAGCGGTTTTGAATATCAGTATCCGACGCTAAAATTAGCACTCGAAGAGATTTTAGCAGGTAATTAAATCCTTCGTTCCTACGGGCAGAACCTGTCGAACATCAGTTCGATACTCATAGCGGTAAGGTGCGCAGTGCGCACCCTACAGATATAAATTTTACGTTCAGGACTGTTTACCAGAGTCAGCCTCAGTTATGTTGTCTTTTCTCTCTTCCCTTCCTCTGCGTTCTCTGCGCCCTCTGCGGTTCATTAAAAAAGAAAAAATTTATGAACAAAGAAGAAGTGAAAACCACCTTAAAAATTCCCGCCGAACTCCCATTTCTTCAAGCTATCTGCTGGCAAATTGCTGATGTCAAAAAAATGAGTTTCAAGGAAATGCTATGCCGCTACGAATCCGGCTGGCATTATTGGGGAGTTTTGGGGAAACCTAGCTCCGAGGAAATGGCTTTTATTCAAGCAATTAGCCAACAGCATCAGTCTTGGCTAATTGCTGAATTGGGAAGCAGTTGCTCGCCAAACAATCCCGAAAATTGGGTAAGTTCTCAAGCAATGTTTAAACGCGAAATTCATCAAAAGATATTAACTGTACTCAGCCACTTGAATGTCGAATTTCTACAGGAATGTCGGGCGTATTTTGGGGGCGGAACGCTAGTAAGTATGGAACACGGAGAATATCGGTTGAGCCAGGATATTGACTTTATGTGTCCGATGGATGATGGCTACCGTCTTCTGCGCCGAAAAGTTGCCGAAGGAGGCTATGATGCGATTTTTGCTAGTCGCGATTCCCTTGGGGATAGCTTCGCTTCACGCATTGTTCTCCCAAACGATATTCAAGCCAACCAGTATGGGATAAGATTTCCTGTTATTGTTGACGGCACTACTATTAAATTCGAGATGGTTTGTGAAGGGCGAATTCAGTTTGGCCAGCCCAATTATCCAAATTGGTCGCCTGTTCCTTGCTTGAATCAAATCGATAGTATAGCAGAAAAGTTGTTGGCAAATGCGGATCGATGGCCGAGCGATCGGGTAAATTCTAGAGATTTAATCGACTTGGCGATTCAAAGGTTAGCGACTCCGATTCCCCAAGAGGCGATCGACAAAGCGGAAGCAGCTTATCAAGTTATGGAACCGCTCGATCGAGCGATTCAGTATTTCCAAGATCGTCCCGATTATCGGGAAAAATGCTATGAGATTTTGAGTATTGCAGAAGCAAATAAAGTTATTAACGGTATCGATTTACTAGCTCAGGATTTAGGCAGGGAAATAACAGTCAGGACATTTAGCGAGACTATTTCCTCGTTCCCAAGTAAGCTTAAAGATTAGATGCTTTGATGCTGGATTTGGTATTGCTCTCCTCGTTCCCCGGGTCTGGGAACAAGCTAAACCAGATTTTTGAGTCCCTGCGCGACCATCCAAAGGAGAGAATGGAGGGTTTGTTAGAGGGTTAAGGCGAGGCAGAGGCTGGGAACGAGCTAAACCCGGTTTCTGATCCCTGCGCGATCGTGAGCTTTGAGCAAACTCGTCGGATCGGGTCCAGCGGGGATAATGCAGCCGGGATTCAGCGGGAACAAATTGCCGTAATAATCGCGCTTCACAGCCTCCAAATCGCAAGTGCCAGCAACTCCCGGTAACTGGTACAAATCGCGAAGATAAGCTCCCAAATGCTCGTAATCCTGAATGCGGCGCACATTGCATTTGAACAAGCTGTAGTAAACTGCATCAAAACGGAATAGAGTAGTAAAAAGCCGCACGTCTGCTAAAGTCACCCGATCGCCACAAAGGTAACGACTCCTCAAGAGCGATCGATCGATCTCGTCTAAAACAGCAAACAATTCACTGCAAGCCGAATCATAAGCAGCTTGAGATTGCGCGAAACCGCAGCGATAAACGCCGTTATTCACCGATTGGTAAATCTTCTCATTCCACTCGTCAATTTGTTCTCGCAAATCCAGAGGATAAAGATCCATTTGAGGATTGCTAGCAAACTCGTTAAACTCCGAGTTTAGCATCACAATAATTTCCGAACTCTCGTTGTTGACAATCGCCTTTTTCGACTCATCCCACAGCACCGGTACCGTACACCGCCCCTGATAGTCCGGTAAAGCCAACTGGTAAAGTTCGGGCACCGTGTTGCAGCCAAAAGTCTCCGACTCCATCACCCACATTCCCCCTTCAGAGGGATAGACAATCGACACAGATATCGCATCTTCCAGCCCTTTGAGCGCCCTCGTCACCAGAGTGCGGTGCGCCCAAGGGCATCCCGTACCCACGAAGAGGCGATACCGTCCCGCAGCGGGCCCGTGAGGGTTGTCTGGTGCAGTGCTGACAAAGTTGCGGAAACTGCTGCTGGGGCGAATGTATGCTCCGGTGCGATCGGGCGGCGCTAGTTTTGACATCATTAATTGCCACATTGATGTCCAGACAAATTTGCCGAGTTTGACTGTTACGGATGAAGGAAGCGATTTGTTTTTCACAATGCGATTAAAATAGGTTTGCTAAACATAATCTGCTTATTTTAACTCACATTGCGATCGAAGTTTATTCGCTCGTTCCCCGGCTCTGCCTGGGAACGCAGATACCGAGGCTCGGCCTCGCTGTTTTCCCTCGCCTGGGAAGGACTTTTCTAGTCTCTGCCAGAGGCTATTTCGCCATAAGCTCGATCGATCAATCGGCGAGCAACCGTCTGAATTCCCGTATGTTCGTAATAATTGGTAGTCATGTCTAAAAACGCGGCCACATAATCCAATTTGTCATCGGTAACATCAACGTATTGCTTGAGATGGCCTAAAACTATGGCGGGAGTTAAGCCGCGAGACTGTACTAAATTGTTCATCCAACCTTGGGCTGAAGCGAAAGTTGTGGTCACAAATCCGAACTTTTGTGAATTATTTGCGCCGGGAATTAGGTTGCTGATATTTTGGAATGTTGAGTTTTGCTGCAAAGTTGAAGGATTCAATCCGCCTAGGGTATTTTGTGCTACTCGAATGAAGTCCGGGCCAAGGGGAATTAAACCGTCAGCGCAAACTAATGCAGCCATCCGCATCAGAGATTCGCCTTTGTAATGGGATAAATAATTACCAAAGCTTCCCACATTGTCAAGGGAAATATTGTTAAGTTTGCAGAAGGCAATTAGCTCGATCGCCACTTTGACGCACAAGTCGATCGTTTGAGTTGTGTCAGCTTTGGGAGTGAGGCGGTTGAGAAAGGAAAGAAAGCCGATGTTTTCGCCGATTTTACTGGCCATAGCCGTTGCACCTAACGCACTGTCGGCGCTGTCTGCTAACTGGTAAAGCCTGACTACGCCTTGATAGGGTTCGTTGGGGTTGGCGTAAAGCTCGATCGCGCGATCGCGAATTTTCCCAACTAATTTACGCTTTGTTTCCCCTGTAACCGCTTCAATAGTATTATCAAAACCCGTTAGATTGTTCCACTCGCCCGGAACCACAAAATCGAGAGATTTTAACATCTTCACAGTGACGCCACCAGACGGCAGATTGTCAACCAATTCCACAATAGATTTGCTCATCACAAACTCCTGAATAGCCAGATTTAAAGTGTTCTTTTAAATACTCCAACTTCGGTAAATCAGATTCCAGATTCCAGATGAATTCCCCAGAACTAAGTAGGTAAGCACAAATAAATATTAGACGACCAGCTCCTGTTTTGCAATACTCTGAGCTTTTCTCTCTTCTCTAACTCTGCGTTCTCTGCGCCGTCTGCGGTTCATTTAAAAAAAGTCTTTTCCACAAAACATTTGCATTTCACTCGCCAGCACAAAGTTAAGTTTCATTATATTGACCGAATCAAATTTTCCTAAACGTGTTAAAATAGAGGGCGCAAAATAGAAAAATCTAAAAGATGACTGTTGCAGTTAATAAAACTCCCGGAGTAGCCTCGCGTTTAGTAAATGGCGTCCTTTCCATCAAGCCTTTGGCTAATCTAGCCAAGCACCAAGCGCGGGAAATGATGATAAAAAGAGCCGAAAAAATCGGAGTGCATTGGCGACAAGAATCCCAAGCACTTTTAGCTCGAAATTGGGATGCAGAATTGCTCAGCGTCCAAAATCCCGATCTTGTTTACCCGAAATACTATCTAACTTCATTCCACGCTTACGAACAAGGTAATATGAGTTGGGAAGCTGCTACAGAAGTTGAAGTTGCCGCCCGTACAGTTCACGCCACAATTTGGCCGGAAGCAGGTGCAGAAGGCGATGCTAAACTCCGCGCCAGCTATCACGAAGTCATCAAATCTCAAATTGCTTCTTCACCGCAGGATATTGTTGATTTGGGATGCAGTGTGGGAATGAGTACCTTTGCTCTTGGGGAGGTTTACCCGGAAGCGAAGATGACTGGGGTGGAGTTGTCGCCTTATTTTTTAGCAGTTGCTAAATACCGTTCCCAACAGCGAGAATCTGAATCTTTAAATCAAACATCTCCCACTTGGGTGCACGCTGCTGCTGAATCTACTGGTTTGCCTGCGGCTGCTTTTGATTTAGTTTCTATTTGTTTAGTTTGTCACGAATTGCCACAGAAAGCTACGAGAGAAATTTTCCGGGAAGCGAGGCGTTTGCTACGTGTTGGCGGACATTTGACAATTATGGATATGAATCCTCAGTCGGAAGTATATGCCAAAATGCCTCCTTATATTTTGACTTTGCTCAAGAGTACGGAGCCTTATTTGGATCAGTATTTTGGGTTGGATATTGAGCAAGCTTTGGTAGATTCCGGTTTTGCACAGCCAACTATTACTTGCAATACAGTCCGACACCGCACTGTTGTTGCTGAGGCAATAGAGCGATTTTCAGTATAGTGAAGTACAAATATCGGGTAGGACACGGCAGTGCCGTGTCTAACGCTGTCTTTATTTAATTCGATTGAAAACTGCTATAAATGGTAAAGTTGCATAGATATTATTCAATCCTTGGGGCGGTGGGTGAGTGTAAATAGTCTAATCTGTGGATTTTAAAATTTCTGCGCTCGCACCCCCTACTGATAAATAATGGCGATGCTACCGGATTTGATATTAGACAGCCGTAGAAGCTATTCACAGCGCCATTTGTTAGACATTTTGATAGAACCCTAAAAGAAGGACATGAGCATGAACCCGACCGACCCCTCTCAAAACGTCATCGATTGTTTGCAGGTTATCTTGGATGCGACAGCATCGAAAAATTACGAGCTTTTTACTACAGTCGGTGATGCAGGCTACAAAGCGAGCATTACACAAAAAATGTTTGACGATGTTAGCGAGCAGCTTGCTTCCCGCCTGCAAAAGGGATACTCAATTAATTATTTTGGTGAAATAAAACAAGGTAATTTTCCGATTTATTTGTGGAAGCTGAGTTTTGAAGATGGTGGAGATGAATTTGTGGCACACATGACTATGAATGGAGACAAAGTTGCTGGGATTTTCCTCGAATAACCTATCTTGGTGATAGTGATTCCGGTTGCACGAATGAGATGATTGTTGAATGTTGAGTAAAATTATGATTTCCTGACAACTGACTGTTGGGATATTTGAACAATACTGATGCAACCGGAAACAATATGATTAGAAAGCTAGCGAAACACACTATTTTTAGTGTAGATTGACCTTGACCAGGAAATTTATTTTCGGTCTATCGACATAGGGTAGAAACCGGGTTTCTGAGCGTAAGTCACACCAGAACTATGAATGGACAAAACATCTGTGGGTAGAAATGTTTGCACCCATATCTCGAAAGTGGCGCGAGGAATGCTTAACTCAATGACTTGATGTTTGTAAACGAGCCTTGATTTACTGAAGAGAGATAATTTCAGTTAAACTAAAGTTAATGGGGGCATCTCAATTTAGCGGTTGGGTGAGCCTATCTACATTAGTGAAATGTCTTTTGTTTATCTTTTTTATAAATACACAATATTATGAGCAATTGTCATCAAAGCCTGATTACTCATATCTCTTGGGGACGTATTAAAGTAACCACTGACGGCCAAACTTGTCAATTCAAAGATTGTAAAGTATGGCCTGGAGGTTCTAAGGAATGGGATTGGAGACTGACAGGTACTCGTCACCAACCAGGTATTCAACCTGCTAATATCGAAGAAATTTTAGAGCAAGGTATAGAATTTATGGTTTTGACACGCGGTATGGAACTCATGCTACATACCTGTCCCGAAACTGAAGAACTGCTGCATCAAAGAGGTATTGAGTATTATATTGGGCATACCAAATTGGCTGTAGACCTTTTCAACAATTTAATGCAACAAGGTAAGAAAGTCGGGGGAATATTTCACTCAACCTGCTAACGCGGTACTGATGGAGCCAGGAAATTATATCCAACATTCGCTGAAAATAATCGGCAAGAACTAGGGAACAAAATAGATGAAAGCCCAAAAGCATCTTTTTATCAAGTTAGCTTCAGGTATCTCAGCATTTCTAGTGGTTGGCTATTTCGGCATCTCAGCTTATGCAGGACATACTCTTTCAAAGCCAAACAGATGCTTTGACCCTCTTAAAGCATCTGTTTTTGCTGTTCCTCCTGAAAATGTAACATTTCGCGCACCTGATGGCGTGGAGATTGCTGGTTGGTTTATTCCAGAAAAACCAACAGACAAGGTATTAATTTTAGTGCATGGATTGAATTCCAGTCGGACTTGTGAGCTTGCTGGAAAGTTTGCCGAGTTTGGTTCAGCTATGAATCAAAAAGGCTTTTCGATACTTATGATCGATCTGCGAGGACATGGGCAAAGTGCTGATTCTCGTTTCACCTTTGGAATTACAGAAAGGCGAGATGTTATTGCAGCAGTGGATTGGCTTAAAATCAGGGGCTTTAAGCCAAAAAAGATTGGTGTTTTAGGTTTTTCAATGGGTTCTGCTACTGTACTTGGAGCAGCAGCAGATGACTCTGACATCGGAGCAGTGGTCACTGACAGTGGTTACGCAGAGGTTTATCCAATTATTCAGAAGCATTGGCAGTCAGCTTCAGGATTACCTGGGATATTTCTTGTTTCTACCATGATGTTTGGACATTTGTTGACTGGATATGATCTAACTTCTTCTAAGCCAGTGCAGGAGATAGGTCGTATTTTCCCTAGGCCAGTTTTGATAATTCACAGTGCGATCGATCCTTATACGCCTATACAAAACGCTCGCCAACTCCGAGAAGCATATCCTTCGGCAGAATATTGGGAAACCAATGCGAAGAAACATCCAGAAAGCTACAATACGAACCCAAAGATGTACGTTGAAAAAGTTGCTGATTTCTACAATCGGAGTCTCAAATAGGGCTGTATAATGGAACCGAGAAGGGTATTTAGCTCTTCGCTCCTACAGCACTCGGCGTGCAGGTTCGCACCGAACGGTTCATAATTGTCGTGCAAACAAACGAAAAGGATAATCAATCGCAGATTGTACGGCTAGCTTCCCAACCTAACATGGCTGTTTTACGCTCTACTCCCCAGCCATAGCCACCGAGTTCTCCAGATTCTCGAATGACTCGGTGACATGGAATTAGATAGCCGATCGCATTTTTACCGATCGCATTTCCTACAGCTCTAGCAGCAGTTGGGCGTGCTACCATTTGAGCTATAGTCTGATAAGTTGCGATCGCCCCAAATGGCAATTGCAAAAGTGCTCGCCAAACTTGAATTTGAAAGTTAGTGCCTTTTACCAAGAGCGTTAGTGATTTTTGCTCGCTGAGAGTTTCTGAAGTGAAAATCAGGTCACGCAATGATTGAGTGGCTTGCTCATCACGAATGATTTCAGCTTTTTTCCAGGTCAATTGCAGTCTTTGTTCGGCGGTTTGTTCGTCTGTTGTATCCAAGAAATAAAGATTACAAATACCGCGGGCAGTTGTCGCGATTACAGATTTGCCAAAGGGGGTATCATGAATGCCATAGCGAATTTGCAGACCTGCTCCGCCTGCTTTGAACTCCCCTGGTGACATTGCTTCTAAGTTCACAAATAAATCGTGTAATCGTCCGGGACTCGATAGTCTCACGTCCAATGTTAGGTCTAGAAGGCTTTGAGTCTGAGTGATTTTTGACTTGGCATATTCAACTGTCAGATATTGCAAAAACCGCTTGGGGCTAATGCCGGCCCATTGAGTAAATAGCCGTTGAAAATGATATTCACTCAGTCCTATGTGTTGGGCCACAGTTGCCAGATTCGGCTGGTTTAGGTGGTGTTGTCGCATAAAGGCGATCGCCCGAGCAATCCGGTGATAATCTTCGCTAGCATAGACACTGGCATTCTGCATTGAAATCATCTAGTCTCAGTCAGGGGAATTTTGATGTTTCCTCACTTTAGCCATATACTAGGCTCAAAGCCACCCGTTTCTTGCGGTGAATGCAGTAAGTCGATTTTAGATTTTAGATTGAAGAGATTGAAGAGATTGAAGAAAGCGACCTCACCGATCCAACCGGGGGCTTGCGATGAGGATTCAAAGCTTTTTTCTCACTCCACGGATGCCTCGGACGATTTGTAGCCAAATTGCTTGATTGTCAATAAATTAACCGAACTTTCGCTCTCATCCTCCGCGCAACTGCGTCACCAAGTGAACTAATTCCGGTAAAATTAGCTTTTCCACAGCTAGTTTCACGCCATTGCTAGAGCCCGGAAGAGAAAAGACTAACTTGCCTTGATAGACGCCTGCAACTGCGCGAGAGGCGATCGCCCTCGAACCAATTTCTTGATAGCTCAAAAACCGAAATATTTCCCCAAATCCTGGTAAAATCCTGTCAAGCAAACTCTCCATCACATCATAGGTCGTATCTCGGGGAGCGATGCCCGTGCCGCCGTTAAAAATGATTGCATCTACATCTTCACGCTGGGAAAAAGCCTGCATTTGCAATACAATTTTGGCTGCATCATCTTTAACAACAGTGTAAGCTACCACAGAGTGACCCGCATCTTTTAGCAGCTTCTTAGTTAACAAGCCGCTATTGTCTGTTTCCGCCGAGCGGGTGTCGCTAACAGTAATGATAGCGCAGTTTACGGTTATTTTAGATAAGTCGGGGTGAGGAATTTGCGTCATATAACAGATGTTAAAGGAAGAAGGAAGAAGCAAGAAGGAAGAGGGAAGAGGGAAGAGGGAAAAGCGAAGAAGTCATTAGTTAGTTGTTATTTCTTCGTTGTTAGTTATTCATGATCAAATAACTAACAACCAATAACCAATGCCCCATACCCCATGCCCCATACCCCATGCCCTATTCCCCATCAATTATGCCTTGCTAAATCCTAAGCCGTTTGATTCCGAGTAGCGTTCCATAAAACGCATAAATCGATCCCATTCTTCGGGACTTCTCATTAGATAAAGAGCTTCCAAACCAGCAGGCTGACCGTTGATGAACTTAGCCTTAACCTCGCGAGTGAGGAGTTCGCCTTCTTCGTCGATCATGTACATTCCAGTAATGTCTTCGGTACTGGTGCTGCTGAGAGCTTTGGGATTTTCAAAGATAAACGTGGCAGTGCCTTGAGCTCCCGTTTTAGAACGGGTTAGGCGCACTTCGGGTACAGCATCTTCGTCTATACCCCGAGAAAATTGAATTTTAGCCATAATTTGACAGTCGAACCTTAAGGATTGCTTACTTAATTTCTTAATGTTTAATCATAAAACGATTCGGGTACTCGCAAATCAAGACTTGGGAGAGTGGAAGCGGGTGAGAGTGCGTGAGAGTGAGGCAATCGGAGACAAGGGCGAGGGGATATGGGTTGGTTCTTCTGAGATATTGCACCATTCTCAATAATCCTTTCAGGGCGGGTTCTCCGGCCCACTCCACAAGATAATCTAACCTGAGTTCGGGTTAAGCATAAGGGAGAAAAAAAGCATCGATATTGAGAGAAGGCTTCTTAAGATGAAGGAAATAGAGCGCACTTTCGCCTAGCTGGGTCGCAACCGGCCTCTGAGCAAAGATTATGAGGCGCTGCCGCCTAGCCCAGAAGCCTTCGTATATGTGTCCACGATCCGCCTCATTCTCAAGCGGCTCACCAAGCCAAAGCTGGCGAAACGCCAATTTCACGCCCTATGAAACACGCACTTATAGGGGTCGCCACAGAAAACCCAGAAAAAAGTGAATTATAGGTATCGAACTATTATGTAGTGTGCTATATAATAGTTGTTGACTGGATTTTTAAATGGATAACAACTCGAACATCAACGAACGGCGACGCGTGGGGAGGCAGCTTTCCTTTGCCCTCTATAGTGCGTCGAACCGCGTCATTCGGCTTCATCGGCCCTTTCTTGAGCCTTTGGGCCTGACCTATCCTCAGTTTCTGGTCATGCTGGCTCTCTACGAGGGCACCCCGCGCACTGTTGGGGAAGTAGGGCAAGAACTCGGTATGGATAACGGAACCTTGACGCCCCTCTTAAAGCGCCTGGAGAGCGCGGGGTTGGTGACGCGCACCCGTGACCAACAGGACGAACGCCGCGTTCTTATCGAGCTGACAGAAGCGGGCGAGGCACTCCGCGAGGCAGCGTGCTCGATCCCTGAAAAGATCGAGACAGCCTGCCGCCTCTCCGATGAAGACCTTGCCGAGCTTCGCGACACCTTGAACGGGCTAGGTCATCCCCGTTCGGCCAACGCCCCCGACTCGATTACCGAATGACCACCTTTTTGGGATTCACCATGTCAAATACAACACCTGTACCAAGCAGCCCCATCGAATTAGCAAACGGGCCGTCGCAAACATTGTCTTTTAAAGAGACTGTGCGCGAGCGTCATTCTGTCAGGAGTTTCCTGCCAACCCCTGTCCCCGACGCTGTGATCCGCTCGGTTCTGGAAGACGCACAACGCACACCCTCGAACTGCAACACCCAGCCCTGGCAGGTTCACATCGTCTCCGGCGCGACACGCGACGCGCTCAGCAAGGCTCTCCTTGCGGACGACGAGGCAGGGCGACTGACACCCGATTTCAGCTTCTCCACCGCCGATTTCTGCGCCGTCTACAGCGAGCGCTCAAAGGCGCAAGGGGCGGCCTACTATCAAGCGATTGGCGTTTCGCGCGAAGCGACCGAAGATCGCCGCACCGCAGCACGATACAACCTGGAATTTTTTGGTGCGCCGCACGCCGCGCTGCTGTTCATGCCTTCCTTTGGCGACGATGTGCGAGTGGCTGGCGACATCGGAATGTACGGCCAGACATTCTTGCTGTCGCTGACGGCGCACGGGCTTGGCGGCATACCGCAGACGATGCTCGGCTTCTACGCCGACACGATCCGCGAGCTGTTGGGCATCGATCCGTCCCTGAAGATGCTGTTCGGTATCTCGTTCGGCTATCCCGACAAGACGGCCACCGCCAATCGCTATCGGATCGACAAAGCCCCTATCGAAGAAAGCGTGACTTTCCACAATTAACAGATATTCACATCCAAAACGGAAGATTTACACGGAGGATTTACCATGAGTAACACGAAGAATTTGAAGATCGGCATTTTGGGTGCTGGCAACATTGGAAAGACCTTGGCCCGCAAACTGGCTCAGGCCGGACATGACGTAAAGGTCGCTAACTCGCGTGGCCCAGAGACCATCCCCGCCGATGCGCTGGAGTCCGGTGCGCGCGCCGTTACATCAGCCGAAGCCGTGCAGGACGTTGAAGTGGTCATTCTCTCCATCAATCCCACCAGCTACTCCAAGGTTGCGCCCTTGTTCGCGGGCTTGCCAGAGGACACCGTTGTCATGGACACTTCGAACTACCACCCCGTGCGCGACAACAGGATTGAGGCCATCGACGCGGGGCAGGTCGAGAGCTTGTGGGTCGTCGAGCAGTTAGGCCGTCCTATCGTCAAAGCGTGGAACACCATCGTTTCGGACTCATTTGCGAACAAGGGGAAGCCTGTAGGAAGCCCCGACCGTATTGCTTTGCCTGTGGCGGCAGACCGGGACCGAGATCGTGAAGTGGGATTAGCGCTGGTGGAAGATACGGGTTTTGATGCCTTCGATGCAGGCACACTCGAAGACTCATGGCGGATGCAGCCGGGATCGCCTGTGTATTGCACTGACCTCACCTTGGCAGAGTTACCCGATGCGCTGACCTCCGCCGAAAGAGAGCGCTTATCCAAGCGGCGTGATCTGACGTGGGCGATATTGCTGGAGCGCTCTGAAGGCACCACCCTTAATCCCGACCCGGAATACTTTCTTCGTCTCAGCCGGATATTGCAAATGTAAAGGCATCATTTGCTGTGGAGCGAATTCGCTCTGGAGAGGATGAGCGAGCAACGCCATCCATGATTGAAACATCCATGATTGAAATATTGGAGTTTGATAATGAAAGCCTGGCGCGCAGAGACCTTCGGCAAACCCAGTGATGTTTTGAAGCTGGTCGATATCGACATTCCTATTCCAGGACTAGGAGAGGCGCTGCTCAGGGTATTGGCGACCAATATCGGTCTGCCTGACCGCATGATGCTGGAAGGCCGCTACTTCCTCACGCCTACGCCGCCAGTGACTCCGGGCCAGGAGGTCGTCGGCATCGTGGAAACGGCAGGACGCGACTATCCTTTTCCCATTGGCACGCGGGTGATCGGCGGCACCAATTTCACCCGCGGCTCAGGTGGCTTGGCGCAGTATTGCCTCTCCCCAGGCGTTGGCGCGGTGCTAGCACCCGACGACATGCCCGACGAGCAGGCGGCAGCGTTCCTGGGAACATTCCATGTCGCTTATGTCGGGCTGGTCAACCGCGCCCGTGCGAAGCCGGGCGAGACGCTGCTCGTACTTGGCGGATCGGGCGGCACCGGTTCCACCGCGACCCAGCTCGCTAAGGCTTTGGGCCTTAACGTGATCGCCACCGTGCGCGACGGGAACAAGGCCGCGTTCTGCCGGGAGCAAGGCGCCGACCACGTCATCAATCTTAAGACCGGTTCGTTCATCGAGCAGGTTCGCGCGCTGACCGGAGGCAAAGGCGCCGATATCATCTATGACACGGTCGGGTCGCCATTAGCCGAGCAAGCGCTCGACGCGATTGCCATCGGCGGACGTTATATCCTGATCGGCTTTGCCGGTGGTTCGACTTTCCCCACAATAGAGCCCTTCAATATCCTAACGCATGGCATTTCCGTCACCGGCGCTTTGCACAGCGTCCGCACCGCTGAAGAGCGCGACGACGCGATCACGACACTAGGTCGTTTGTTCTCCGAAGGGAAGATCTCCATGCCAATCGACAAGATCATATCGTTCGCTGAAGTCCCCGAGGCTCTCGAACGTCTGGGAGGTGCGGTCAACGGCAAGTTGATCGCCCGTATCGGCGGCCAATGCTCCTGACTGGCCAAACTGCGTGACACCTTGAACAGGTTGGCACGACCCTATCAAGCAACGGAATAAGAAGGAACATTTTTCATGAGTAACACAAAGAATTTAAAAATCGGCATTTTAGGGGCTGGTAACATTGGAAAGACCTTGGCCCGCAAACTGGCTCAGGCCGGACATGACGTAAAGGTCGCCAACTCGCGCGGCCCCGAAACCATTGCGGCCGATGTGCTGGCTTTCGGCGCACGCGCGGTCTCGACGGCCCAAGCGGTGGAGGACGTTGACGTGGCGATCCTCTCGATCCCTCTCAACCGCATTCCCACAATCGCGCCGCTAATCGCCAACCTACCAGCCGAGACAGTTGTCATCGACACGTCCAATTACTATCCCCTCCGCGACGACAAGATCGATGCCATCGAGGCCGGGCAGGTTGAGAGCCTTTGGGTGGCCCAACAGCTAGGCAGGCCGATCGCCAAGGCGTGGAATGCGATCGGGTCTGGCTCCTTCGCCACCAAGGGCAAGCCTGCTGGAAGCCCTGACCGTATAGCCATCCCTGTGGCTGCTGACCGCCAGAACGATCGCTCCGTGGCGATGGCCCTCGTCGAAGACACCGGGCTTGATGCTTTCGACGCCGGGGCGCTCGCCGATTCGTGGCGTCAGCAACCCGGCACGCCCTGCTATTGCACCGATCTCACGCGTGAACAGATGGCGGCAGCGCTGGCATCTGCCGACGCATCACGATCGCCAAAGCGCCGGGACTTAGCAGTTGCAGTGATACAAGAGCGACTTGGTGACGCTACGACAAATCCGGATGCCGATTTCGGGGTTCGTCTGAGCCGTGCGATTTATATGTAACGTGAGTTCGGGATAAGAAAGGGACAAGCAAGTAAGTTAAAAGTCATCAAACCAAAGCTTTACAGGCTCGTCCCATGATTAGTTTAGAAGAACTATTTTGCGCTGTCGATGATTTCTGCCAAGTTTTTGAACCCAGATTGGGATTCAACTGATTACAAAGCCAAAGCGCAATATGAAAAATAAGCTGATGCCACGGATGGATAAGCTGCTAACGCGCAAACGCTCCATCATTGAGACGATTATCGACCAACTAAAAAACATCTCTCAGATTGAGCATTCTCACCCGTCGCAGTCCGGTCAATTTCTTAGTCAACTTGATCTGTGGATTGATTGCCTATTGCCTTCATCCTAAAAAGCCTTCTCTCAATATCGATGCCTTTTTTCTCCCTTCTGCTTAACCCGAACTCAGGTTAGTCTACTCTTTGTCGAACAGGCCGGAAAGCCTGTTGAGCGAGAAAGGTGGAAGATGTGAGTTCTTTGTACCCCAAGTTCTCCTCTCCCTTGTCTCCCAGTTCCCTTAGACGATGTAAAGAGAGTTAATGGGCTCGGCCCGCTTTGTGGCTACCAGAGTTTGGTAGATGAGGGCGGATATCTCGCCACGGGTGATGTCGTGGGCGGGGGCAAGCTTTTCGCGCGCGGGATAGTTGACCACGATTTTGCGCTCTGTGGCGGTTGCTATCTCGTCGGTGGCAAAACTGGGAATCTGAGCTCGATCGACATAAACGCTCAAAGAATTGGGGTTGCCGCCCGCCAACTGCAAGCCGTTTACCAAAGATACGATCGCCTGAGTTCTAGTCAAATTCTGCTCCGGGCGAAACGTGCTGTCTGGATATCCAGCCAAAAAGCCAGCTCGATTAGCTTGGTCGATCGCTCCCTTGGCCCAAAAATCCGCCGCCACATCCTTAAAAACAGTCGCATCACGGCGCGGCACCAATTCAAACGCCTTCGCCAACATAGCCGCATACTGAGCTCTAGTTACAATCTCGTAAGGTTGAAAAGTGCCATTGGGAAACCCGCTAACAATATTCATCTTTGCCAAGCGATCGATAAAATCCTTAGCCCAGTGCGTGCTGATGTCGCTAAACTTTAGCCCGCCAGGAGTCGGAGTTGGCGTCACATTGCCCAAATCAAATAAACCTTTCACCCGCGAAGAATTGAGCTGATTTCCCCCCGCAAAAATCTTAACCCCAGTCGCATTTTGCAAGTCAAATTCGCCGTTATTCTGAAAGATATTGCCGCCTAAATCTTGAGCATTACCCATATCTGGCAGCGACTTCTCCACCGCAGTCAAACCGTCTTCCGTATTTTTTTCGATGCGATTATTGCGTAAAATCGGCTGAGATTCCCCCGCTAAAACTATACCGGAGCGATTTTCCAAAATTTGGTTATCAGCAATCAAAGGAGCCGACTTAGCTTCCAGAGAAATGCCGAAACCCGTCTTTTGAAAAATATTGCGCCGTATTACTCCCTTAGCAGTTCCCGCCATCATTACCCCAGCCGCAGAGTTTGCCACAAATATGTTGTCGAGAATCGCAGGATTAGCGCTGCCCGTGGCAAAAACGCCTTCGCGCTTACAAAGTGTGAAAGTGCAGTTAGCTACGGTCGGAGAAGTTGACTCAATCCAGACTCCGGTGCCACGACTATCGAGATTGGTGACAGTTACTCCGCGCAATTCCGAATTAGTTGCTAGCTGTATCGTAATATTTTGGCTTGCAGCGTTGGGACTGACAAATTTGCCGCTGCCTTGAATCAGAATCCCTCTACCTTTGTTAGCTTCATTGCCAATAAGTTTTACTCCCGAAGGAATTTCCAAGGGGAATTTTTCGCCACTAGCAGCGCTGTAAGTTCCCGCTGCTAACTGAATCGTAGTTCCCGATGCAGCGCGGGCGATGATTGCACGGGCTATAGTTTTGAATGGGGCTGATTGGCTGCCCGCTGCGGCATCACTGCCTGTTTGGGGGTTGACGTAAAGTGTTGCCATGTTTTTGTTAAAGAGATAATTGGCGATCGAGCTTTTGTGCAATTTTCATTGTCTGCGAACTTGACCCCGGATTTATATTCACCTTTGATTGCGGAGATTATTTAATTGCCCGATATCCGCAACATTACCTCTCAGGAGTGGCAACCGCAGGGGAATTGCCCCTACAAAAGACTGTATTTCTCGTTCCCAGCAACAGCAGAACCAGACTTATTTAAGAAGTCCGGGATGTGGGGATACTATTTTTTCCAGATGTTGCCAAAACCACTAAAATTTCGATAGCCAATTAGGAAAATCGAAAGTCTTGCTGTCATGTACGATCGATCGAGATTCCCTGCCCAAAAACCTTAACCGCTTCAGGCAAATCAGTTTCACCCATTAAAATGCAGCGTCTTAGCAAATCGATATCCAGCGTTTCCAATCCTGACAGTTGACTCTTAATTACTTGCTCGTAGCCATCTTCCCGGAGATGATACAGCCGCAGCGTGCCATCTTCCCAAAACCAGATTTTAGGCACGCCCAAAGCCCGATATTTTGGCAATTTGCTCAGTCCACCGCTAGTATAAACTACCTCGATCGACAAATCGGGAATCAACTTAGCTTCTCCCAAACAAAACGATTTGTCTGCTTGAGTAGAAGCTTCTGGCGTCTTCTCCTGCGTCATTGAACCAGAAGGGTAAAACTTAAGACCTTGTTGCAGCAGAAAAGTAGTCACCAAGTAACCAATGATTTCAGAAAAATTTTCGTGTTGGAATCCCGGCATCAGAATCTCGATCGCCCCTGCAAAAAAAGACAACTTTATGCCAGGGGAATCTTCCGAAACCTTCTGGATTAACTTGAATTGCTCCCAAGTGCCGTTGAGCACCACTCGCCCATCGAGAATTTCCCGATCGAGAACTTGTGTCATTGACTCGCACCATTATCTCTTATGGGCATTATAACGCATTGTGCGATCGCTCCTACAGAAGATCCGTGCAGCAATTTTAGTTTCAGAATCCGAACAGTTCTTCTTAGTTCCCAGGCTCTTTCTGAGAACGCATATCCCAAGGCTCTGCCACGCCTTAATTCCCGGTCAATTTCACAATACAAGAAGCATCTAAAACCACTAGAATTTCATTTTGAAAAACAGCACAACTTGTCATTGCTGAAGCTAAGGCGGGAATTTTCCCTCGTTCTAGAGAAAGCGTCGCCTCCGGTGTAGAATCAAATTGATTTAGCCAGCCATCATCCTTTATATACTCAAGAGTAAAAGCATTGCGATCGAGCATCCAAAAATCAACTCCATATTGATTAATAAAATTTTGCAATACAGCTCGATTGGGAGTGTATTGAGCGCGAATTAAATCGTTAAGTCGCTGTTGATATTTGCTGTAGTAGCCTTTCTGATAAGGCACTGCATATTCCTTGGCTACCAGAACAGAACGCTGACTAAATGTTGGCAATTGGTCAGTCTCTCCCGCTATTGAAGCAATCAAGATATCTTTAGGTTGTTGTTCAAAAAATTTGTACAAACCCGATATTTTACCTTCTACATACCCGACGGTGGGAAATTTTTCGGTCAAGCAGGGATAAAGGACAACGGCGATAGCGATAATCGCTGTCGTAATTAGTGCAACTAGGTTTTTTACATCAAATGTTGTTGTGGTTTTTGAAGCCCAAAGACCTACTCCATCGATAATTAAAGTTAGGGCAATCGCAGTTATTAAAACAACAATAAATCGCAAGCTATAGGCTGTATAGCGACCGGGTTGATATAGCTTAAAAATGGTGGCGTGAGCCGCAAAAAACATCGCCGAGGATGCTAGAAATAGCTGAAGCAAAAGCCAGATTTTGCTTTGAATCTGATTTGCTAAGGGAAAAGCCGATCGCAAAAATAGCAGCAGCGGAAATAATAGCGCGACACAGTGAGTTACAGGCGTAAACAGCGACTTGGGAAACATCCCGCTACCCCGCCCTGTCAACCAATAATCTTTGGGATTTGGGCGAAAAAAAGCATTTCTGCCACCTGGTGCAAATTCGGCCATTTGCTTCGCTTCTGCTGCGGTATAAGTTGGGCCAAATTCAGAGTTATCTAAGGCATAGGGCAGCATTACTAAAAATATTAATCCCAAACCTGTAGTGCAAAATAGGTAATTAATTCGATCGCCCGACAAGCGCAAACCGCCTTTTTTCCAGCATAGCAGGCGCAAAACTAAAATTCCGGCAGCAACCAAGGCGTAAGGAGGATAGAATAGTCCGATAAGTGCGATCGCTCCCAAACAAGGCAGCAACGAACTGCGCGACAAATAATATAAAAAAGCCAGAAATATCGGATATATAAAAGCTCTTGGCGTTGTGGAAGCCAAATCATCAGTCATCCACATATGCTGATTTAACAGCAAAGATGCAATAAATCCAGTCATCGGCACTGGCAGCATTTCCAGACACAGGCCAAAACAGTAATAAGTGGAAATTAAGCCGAGAAATAGCGGCAATATTTTGTGAAGAAATAGCGGGTGAATACCAACTGTTGCGGCTAATTTGTAGAGCGTGCTGTATCCTGCGGGGGCGACTGATTGAAAGTAATTAGCAATGAAATCGTTGGGGAATAATTCAGGATCGACAAACCGCATCATCCAGAAAACGTGCTGCCTCGCATCGTCTTGCACCATATACTCGGCGCTGAAGACTTGCTTGAGTCCTAAAATAGCATAAACTGCGGCAAATGTCAAGCTTAGAGTTAACCAAAATATTGTGCGCGATCGGGATTTTTCATCCACAGTCGCAGTCAGAAATTTATGCAAGCGGGCTATGAACATCGCAGTCAAAAAATGTCTTCAATAAAAGTTCGCAGCAGCCCTGAAGAACTACTACAAACAAATACTTTATATGAGATTCGCCTGCCAATGTCACTTTACTTTCAACTTCGCCCGATTTTAGATCATTTTCCAGCCCGCACGCCCGCAATTTTAAGGCGAATCCGATACAGACTTGTACTTCCCGTAATATAAAGCGTTTTGCGATCGCTTTCTCCCCAAGCCAAATTAGTCGCCGTCTCAGGTACAGAAATCCTCGCCAAAAGCTTACCATCCGGCGAGAAAATCCACACTCCCCCCGGGCCAGTGCTGTAAACATTCCCCTCTACATCGACTTTTAAACCGTCGGGAACTCCGTCTTTAGTGGCGGCATCTTTTAACTCCGCAAAAAGCTGCTGGTTGGTAACAGTTCCGTCCGGTTTTACATCGAAAACGGCAATGTATCCCGCTTCCGAATTGTTGACATAAAGTTTTTGCTCGTCTGGTGAAAAAGCGATGCCATTGGGCAGCACCAAATCCTTAACCAGCAGAGTTAATTTTCCGTGTGGTGCCAGTCGGTAAACACCGTAAAAGCCCAATTCTTCCTGATCTTTACTAACACCGTAGGACGGATCGGTAAAATAAATGCTGCCATCAGATTTAACCACCAAATCGTTCGGACTGTTGAGCCGCTTGCCCTCGTATCTATCCGCCAAGGTGATAACTTCGCCGTCCTTTTCTGTGCGGGATACGCGGCGATTTTCGTGTTCGCCAGTAAGTAGGCGGTTTTCATTGTCTAAAGTATTCCCGTTGGCTTTTCCCGAAGGGCTGCGAAATACCTCAACTTGCTGATTTGAGCCGAATTTATAGATAATATTGGCGGGAATATCGCTGAACAGCAAAAAGCCGTCTGGATGCCAAATCGGGCCTTCTATAAATTGGAAATCGCCAGCTAGTTTTTCTAATTTTGCACTGTCATCGAGAATACGTTGCATGGTATTTTTTTTGTTCTGGTTTTCCGTTTGGGCGGTCAAGATTGTCAAATCAGATGTTAATTGGTTGGACAAATTGCTGTCAGTGAAAGGTTTTACCAGATGATTTTTGAAAAGCGTGTTGCTGAATGCTAGAGTCAAAACTATAAACAAGAGGCTGATGGTAGCAATTTTGGCGATCATGTTGGCCTTGTTAATTGCATTGAGTGAGAGTCGTAGTAAAAGCGATCATACCGCACCTATATTACATTTATATTAAGAATACAAAAGTGTGGCTTCAAACAGACCGCCGCGCGGATAACATAGTATAGCAATGTCATTTCAATTAGCGATCGCCACCTGCTGACATTCCTGAAGTTGACACGCCGGAGCATGGATTAAAATCACAAATAATATCTAGCTATATGCTTTCTATGTTAGATATCAAACTACTAGGCGGATTCTGCCTTTCCTGTGCAGACAAGCCCGTTGTCGGTGTCACCACAGAGCGCCCGCAAGCTTTGTTGGCTTACCTGGTACTGCATCGCGATATCCCCCAAACCCGTCAGCGGCTTGCCTTTCAATTCTGGGCCGATTCCACCGAGGCCCAAGCTCGCACCAACTTGCGCCGGGAATTGCATCACCTGCGTCAGGGACTCCCCGATGCCGATCGCTACCTGCTGGCGGATGCCAAAACCCTGCAATGGAATCCCCATGCCTCTTTCGTGCTGGATGTGGCTGAGTTTGAACGGGCATTCGCCGCAGCAGAAGCAGCGGAACGAGCCGCAGATGTTAACGGTGCCAGAACAGCCTGGGAGCAAGCGATCGCACTTTACGGCGGTGATTTGCTGCCGAGTTGTGAGGATGAGTGGATTTTTCCAGAGCGCGAACACCTGCGACAGAAATTGCTCCATGCGCTTGAATCTCTGACTCGCCTGTCGGAAGATCAGGGTGATTATCGGGCTGCAATCCGCTCTGCACAGCGCTTACTGGAGATCGATCCGTTGCACGAAACCAGCTACGCAGCTTTGATGCGATCGCACCATTTGAACGGCGATCGCGCCAATGCACTGCAAGTCTACCACCGCTGCATGACTTTGCTGCGCGAGGAACTAGGAGTTGACCCTAGTGCGATCACTCGCAAGCTCTACGAGCAACTGTTGCTGGAAGACGAAGCGCCCGACATTCAACCCTCGTCTCACTCCGCCGGGCCACCCCAAACGAATTTGTTTCCCTCACCTTTAGCTTTGTCGCCTCTAGTGGGACGCGATCGCGAATGGGCATCGATTCAGCAGTGGGCAAAGCCGATACTGCTTGCGAACTGCGCCGCAAACGCCACCGCTGAGGCATCGCCAGTGCTCTTGCTCGCGGGCGAACCCGGAATCGGCAAAACTCGCTTGCTGGAGGAGCTACGAGTCACGGCACAGGGGGTTCAAGTGCTGTGGGGACGCGGATTTGCCGCCGAGATGGTGCGACCCTACGGTATCTGGATTGATGTTTTGCGATCGCTCGTTATTCCCCCCGCCCTCAACATTCCGCCAGAGCTAGGTTTCTTGCTCCCAGAGCTCGCTCAACCTGGGAAAGCTCCGCCCGATATGCCTCCGGCACCCTTGCGCGAACGCAGTCATCTATTTGATGCGGTGGTGCAACTGCTGGCTGAATGTGCGAGTGAGGCTGCGTTAATCGTCATTCTAGATGACATTCAGTGGATCGATGAAGCCTCATCGGCATTGCTACATTACGCCATCCGCTTGCTGAGTCATAAGCCGATTTTATTCGCCTGCACCGGGCGTTCCAGGGAACTAGAGGAGAATGCGGGCATCTCGCGGGTGGTGCAGGCACTCAGACGAGAGCGACGGTTGCTAACGCTGGAATTGCAGCCTTTCGATCGACAACAAACGGCTGAATTGATTCGCAGACAGCAAGCGGTTAATCCGTTAGAGCTATCTCCAGAAGCGGTGGAGCGCGTATTTATCGATAGTGGCGGGAATCCCCTGTTTGCGCTGGAAGTTGCCCGGGCATTGTCCCAGGATCGCTCTACTCATGCTGATAATTTAGAGGCTTTGATCCGCGATCGTCTCCACCAGTTGGATGACATGGCTCGCGAATTTTTGCCTTGGGCCGCTGCATTGGGGCGCAGCTTTAAACCGACAGCGGTGGCTCATGTGGCAGACTATCCGCTGCCGAAATTGCTGATGGCGATCGAACAGCTCGAACAACAAACTATTATCCGTCCCAGCGCCTCTCTCGGTGACGAAATCGGCTATGACTTTGCTCACGATATTGTGCGTCAGGCTGTCTACCGGCAGTTGTCACAACCACGCCGCCATTTGATCCATTTGCAAATTGCTCATAAGTTGCATCAACTTTCCACACCAGACAACGCCTGGGCTGGCGATATTGCTCGTCACGCCGCCATCGGGGGCGATCGCGGATTGGCCGCGTCTAGCGCCTTTTCGGCAGCAGAACGTTGCTTGAAATTGTTTGCCTACGCGGAAGCATCAGAATTGGCTCAGCTTGGGATCGAGCAGTGTCAAGGACTTGACGATCGCACTCGCATTCAATTGCATTTAAAATTGCTGCGGGTTAGTGCGATCGCAGGCGTTACTGGCGATCGAGTTTCTCAACTCGACAGGGAGGTGCACCGCTTAATCGATGAAGCAAATGCTCTCGGCTTAGAAGAAGCAGAAGCCACGGGACTGGAGGCCTTGGTGATCCTGCATTTCGATCGCAGCAACTTCGCCAACGTTCACCAACACTCGCTGCGGGCAGCAGAGGTAAGTCGGGCATCGAGTCCAGCTACTGCCGTGCGATTGCTGGCCTATGGCGGGTCTTGCTTGGCGGAAATTGGACGGGAAATGGCGCGGGCAGAAGCATTGTTGCTAGAAGCGCAGTCCCTGGCTGAGAGAGTTGGTTTGAAGAACATCGGAATTGACCAAGGGTTGGGTGCCGTACAGCGCCATCACGGGAACTATGCCCAAGCGCGAGTTTTGTGGCAACAGGCGTGGCGATCGGCCGCGGCCCAGCAGGATCGCTGGTGCGAGTGTTATAACCTCAGCTATTTGGCGATGACGGAACTGGAAGCGGGCGATCCGGCGGCGGCATTGCCTTATTGTCAGGAAATGGCGATCGTCGGAGCCAAAATTAAAGGCGAAGGTAGTGAAGGTGCGATCGCCAATGCACTTTTAGCTTTAGCAAACTATCAGCTTCAGCAAACTGAAGCCGATGCTGCTTTGGAGCGGGCGATCGCGACTTTGCAGCAGGTGGATGCCAAACGGATGCTGTCTTACGTGCTAATTGGGGCGGCTCAAGTGGATTTAGAGTGCGATCGACCTCTTTTGGCAACAGCCCGCGCTGAAGTTGCTTTAGAAGCCGCTCAGACGGTCGATCATCCCAGCGAGATTGCTCTGGCTTGGGCAATTTTGATTGAGGGTGCTTTAGCTTTGGGCGATCGAGAAGGGGCGACTGCGCGGTTTGAATCGCTGCGCGATCGCATCGATCGTCCTGCGCTGAGTTTCCGCGCCCGCACTGCTGTCGATCGGGCGATCGAACAGATTAGTCATTAGTTATTAGTCATTAGTTGTAGCGAACTGCTATTAGGGATGGTGTTCATCACAGGGAACTTTATACCCATTCTCCAAAATTATGCTACAGTATTTAGTGCCGATAGAATATAATCCCATCCCGTGATAGATGCGATTGT